>QZIP01000049.1 GCA_003599595.1 Candidatus Parcubacteria bacterium | reverse complement strand
CCTGCATAGCCTCGCTCAGCTCGCCCTGTTCCTCGGCTTGATGTATGCCGGCATGTTCTAGAGTCCTAGATCCGCTTGGGTATATCAAGAAAGCTGCTCCGGAAGTAATGCCAGATATGGCTACTGATACGGATGCTGATTTAGATATAGGCACCGATCCTGATATTGATTTAGGCAGTCCTGAAGAAATGGACCTCAATTCAGACGGTGTCATTGATGAACAAGAAGTTGAAAAGTATTCTGCTCAGGTACTTCGTCGTTTACATCGTGACAATACACTGTTGTTAGAACAGTATGATGAAATTTCCGAATTACTAGAACATGAAGACATTGGTGGACATCTTCAAAACAAACTTCAGAATTTAGCTGCTGAGCTAGATGAAATTGAATTACTATTTGAAAAATATCATCCAAATGCTGCTCCTCTTGATGGAATTGGTATGGATGATGAATTAGGTGATGCAGATTCTTTGGATGAGCCTGTTCTAGATGAAGAAATGATGGAAGAAGAACTTCCAGAAGAAGATCTTGGTGAAGAAGAAATGATGGAAGAAGAACTTCCAGAAGAAGATCTTGGTGAAGAAGAAATGATGGAAGAAGATGGTGAACTAGGCCCAGAAGAAGAAGATGAAGAAATTGATGAATTAGAAGAAACAATGCCAGAAGAAGAGCTGCCAGCTGAACCTGCTGATAGTGATGATGAAGAACTTCCAGCACCTGAAGAAGTTGCTGAAGGTATGCAAACTAAAGAACTTCGTCGGAGATTGGTTAAGGCTTTGAGAAACCAATACGGAAAGTCCAAAGAAGGTATCCGCGATATGGATATTGAAGACGGACATATTCCTGGCACTGAAGCAGCCCATCAAGAATACAAAGATAAAAATGCAGTGATGGACATCAGTGAACGTGAAAAAATTGCTGACGGAGTTGCTGGTGTTTCTAAAGGCAAAAAAGCATTTCACAAAGGTGATTTAGAAGAACAAATTGCCAAGAAGGGTATTGATGTTCCTGAATCCACCACTGAACATGAAAAACCAGATACTGATCAAATGAATCCAGTAGGTGAACAGTTTGATAGATCTTTTATGCCTCTCCCCAAAGATAAACATAAGACTGTTGGGGAAGCTTCTGATTTCTTGAAGAAAATGTCAAATAACACTGATTTTTCCAATAAAGATCGTATGGAAGCTTACCACTATAAGAGAGCATTAGAAGAAATTGGCTCCGATGGTAGTGAAGATTACAATATGAAATATTTCAAGAATTTACTTGGAATGGATTCCGCAGAATCAAAGTCTATTAAAGATAAGTATCTGAAGAGTTTCAAAGAAATGGATGAACAGATTAATCTTGTCAATGTACATGATCCATCTGGATATAGACTAGATTTAGGCAATGAACCGATGCAGCAGTTTTGTGGCTCAAGTTTAATTAAGAAAAAGAACTTCTCTGAAATGGAGAAGGCAGATACTGAAGTTGACGTGACAAGTCCAAATGGATATAACCCAAAATTAGGCAATGAGCCAATGCAACAGTTTGGCGGCCCTAGCCTAGTAAAGAAAAAAGGTTTGGAAGACGGTAGGGACGATCGTTCTTTTAGCCACCATCGCAGAGCAATTGATTCTGCACGTGGTTTCTTAGGGAAACTTGCTGATACTATGGATTTTGGTCATCCACATCGCCAGGAATGTTTGGTTCACCACATAGCTTTGTCTGATGCACACAGTGCGTTAGACCCAATGCTTGATGCTATCGATGATGTAGATGTAAATATGCCAGATAGCAATGAACAAGTATCTCCAGAAAATTCTCCAGATGAAGGTAATTTGGGTGAAATAACCCCAGATGAAGTTGGAGATGTTGGTGAAAAGGGAGTCAGTTTAGTAACCAAACCCAAGAAGAAATTCAAGGAAATGAAAGATGCTGCTAAGGAAGTTGAAGTAACCAAACCAAAATCTCCATCTAAGATGGGACCAACTGATCCTGCTCAGAAGTTTGGTAAGAAGGAAGAAAAGAGTAAGAAGGTATTACCAGCTGTGGCTGCTGGTGCAGCCAGAATGGCTGTTCCAATGGCTGCTCAAGCTATTGGTGGTGCGATGGCTGGTGGCGACGACAAGGGAATAAAGGGTAAATCCTTGGAAATTCATGTAACACGCCAAACACTCCTTCGTCAGAGTGAACAATTGTCCGAACTTGAACAACAGTTAAACCAACTTGCCAACGAATTGGCAGGAAACAATGGTAACGTTTAACAATATTTTTTTGAATTGATCCTAAATAATCTCATAGGAGTTTTTAACTAATGAGTGCTACGTTAGAATCCGAAGTAAAGAGTCTACAAGATATGGCTCGCAAAACTGATGATCAGATTAACGGTTTGACCAAGTCTTTTAGTGGCTTGATTGAGCAGTTAAAGAAAACCCCAGCCCCTGGTTCTCCTAATGCGTCCCAGGTGTTTGGTCTCCCCAATGCTCGTATTGGTGAGGATCCACTAACTTCTAGAGGATATAGCTTCCTCAAGATGTTGGGTGTGGTTAGCAATCAAATCAAACCTGAACAGGCCAAGGTTGAACTTCAGGTAGCTGAACGTCTTCATAATACTCTAAGCCGCGATGCTGGCAATCAGGCTTATGATTATGCAGGGTTAGGAAATCGTTTCCTTTCCCCACTTGGTACCTCCTATTTAATGGATGCTTTTGTACCAGTAGATTTTCGTCGGGAAATGAAAAGCTTGGTCTGCGCTGGTGTAGATAAGGCTGATCACGGCGAAATGAAGTGGATGCGTACCCAGCATCTAAAGTCTCTGGGTTATGATTCCAAGGCTCTGTCTTGGTTGAACGAACTCACTGGTGGCGCTATCGTAGCTCCTCCAGAGATGGGTGAGTTGATTGAACTTTTGCGTAACAAAGAAGCATTGGTAAATGCTGGCGCTCGGGTAGTTCCACTTCCCCCACAGGGTCGTATGAAGTTCCCACGTCAGACATCTGCCAGCACCACCTACTGGGTTGGTGAAAATGCTCCTATTACAGAATCCTTGGTTGGAACTGGTGAGGTAACTCTCCAGGCTAAGAAATTAGCTGTTCTGATCAAGGCTCCTAACGAATTAATTCGTTTTGCTTCTCCAGCTGCCGAAGCATTGCTTCGTGATGATATGACTAAGAGTTTGGCTCTTGGTTTGGACTTGGCTGGTCTTCAGGGAACCGGTACTGATACCCAACCTCGTGGTGTTATTAACTTCAAGGATATCATCAAGCTCACTAGCTCTGATCCACGTCCAAACGGTGATGCATTCTCCGCAAGAGATATTTATCGTTTTGTAAGCGCAGTTGAAGAAGCTAATGCTGAGTTTGAATGCTTTATCATGAGACCAAAGTCTCTGTATAAGTGGTATCAGTTACGTGCAGATGCTGTTGCTCAGGGTGATAACCAGGGACCATTTGTATTCAATTTGATTCGTGAAGCTGGTGCAGATACTCCTGCTACTTTGGCAGGTTACCCAGTTGTCAAGTCAACTCAGGTTTCTCAAGCTCGTACCAAGGGTTCTTCCTCTAACCTTACCTACATTGTAGGTGGTATGTGGAGCGATCTTTTGATCGGTATGTTCGGAGCAATTGAGTTTGCTGCAACAACTCAGGGCGATACCAGTTTCGCTAATGATCAAACTTGGGTTCGTGGTATTCTTTCCGCTGACATCCAGGCTCGTCACGAAAGTGCCTTCGTTTGGATGGACAATTTGGACCCAACAATCTAAATATGATCGATCCCAACCTACTCTCTAAACAAGAGTAGGTTGGGGTTGAATGAACAAATATAAACATAGAAAAACGAACTTCCTAACAGGAGATTTTGATAAATGAGTGCTAATTTAGTTGTTGATATTGCCAACACTTGTGATTACAGAGCTTCCATAAGTATGGGTTCTGGTATTAACTTGACTGTTGGTGAAATTGTAGATCTAATGCATGCTAACACGTATTGCAACGTGTGGTGTGCTGGTGGTGCAGGATCTGGTGTGATTCAATTGCGCATTCAGACTTCTGATACTACCACTTCTGGCAGCTTTACTGATCCAACTAGTGGATTGCCACAAATGCCAGTAAATGTTGAAAGTGGTGGAACTTTCTGGGTGAATAGTGGTTTATGGGTAAGTGGTAACTATTCTGTTACTGCTCCTGTAGCTGACGCTCCTCAGTTCTGTTCTGGTGGTATTGCCTTTGGTGCGTTCCAGAGACCACACCAGTATGCTAGATTAATTTCTGTATCTGGTCCATTCCCCAACTGGTTTGTTGCTGGATTCGTAAGCAACAAGAGAACCACAGGTTCTGGTGGTGGTTTCTCATGGCAGCCACTTGCTGCTGGTTCTGTAAACGTTTAATGATAATTAGGGTAGTCGCGACTACCCTTCTTCCTAGCTAATCGCAACTGGGATAAGGGATTGTTTTCCAGTCCCTTATCCCAGTTGCGTTTAATATATATTTTGATATGGATGTAACATGCCCAAAAATACAAAAGTTTCAAGGTGTGTTGAAAAGGTTAAGAAACAGGGAGGGGATGTTAATCCATATGCAGTATGTCAAGCAAGCACTGGGGAAAATTATATGACAGGAAAGAAGATAAAAGATGAAAATAAAGGATTAGATGACTTCCCTCCAGAAAACGCAAAACCTAGAGCCAACCAACATAAACCAAATAGGTATATGTATGGTCATGCCAGTCATGGTAGTAAAACTAAATTAGACACTAGAAAAAATAGTAAACCATTATCAATACCAAAAGATAGTAAAAAATCTTTACCTCAAGGACCGAAACAAGGGGCTTCTACTCGTGATCCTAAATCTCCTACGTATAAAGAAAAACCAGAATCAAAATACGACCAAAGACCAGCTAAAACTGGTGACAAACCAGATCCAAACAAAGGGAAAGCAATGGCTGCACCAGTAAAACCACAAAAGAAAACCCAAATAGCTCGACCATATTCAGCTCATACTAAACCTGCTGCTCCTAGACCTAACGCGCATGAAGAAGTACAATATGATAAGTCTTTAGCTGATGGAACAAAAGCACAACCAATTCCTGGAACAATTAATAACCGTCAAGCTGCAGCTGCTCCTAAACCTAATGCGGCTGCTCAGTATTACCAGCAACAAGATACTCGCAATAAACAAGGAGCTCCTGCACGTAGTAGAGTTTCTATGTTTACTGGCGGTGGGGAACAACAAGTAAGTCAAGATGATTCAGGAAAATATACAGCTAAACAATTAGTCAAACACCTATTTAGTGAAGGTACTAAATCCTTAGTTTTTTATGATAAGATGTTGAGTGAAACATCTGATCCCAAAATTAAAAAACTACTTGTTGAAAAATTGAAATCAGTAGCCAAGGAATTAGATGATTTAGAGAAGTTAAACAAAGAATTAGGTGAGATGAATACTTATATTCGTAGTGATTATGAAGAACACCCTCATAAGAGAACCATAGTTCCTGGTATGTCTCAAGCTGAACGAAGATTAGTAAACAAACAAAATGCTCCTTCTACACCAAAACCAGAAATTCGATCTAGCGGCAGAGGAAGAGAAATTCGATCTAGAACATCGAGTTAAACATAATGGCTAACCTCATACTATCAGATTTGAGAGAAATTAAAACTGTATTGGATATTCCACAAACCGATTCAACTCAAGATGCAAAATTACTACTGTATGCTGAATGGGCCAGTGACATAATCAATACATATTTGGGACGTCCATTTAACGGAATTAATTATCTTACTCGGACTCAGTATTATGATGGAACGGGAACTCAAAGATTATTATTAAGAAATAGACCTGTTAATCCATCTCCTACAGGAGATTATGAAGATTTGCAAGTTTGGGTACATGAAGGTGGTAATTTTGGAACAAGTGATGATGCATTTTCTGGTGATCCTAAAGTATATGGAACAGATTATACATTACAAATAGATCAGGATGATGGAACTTCAAGATGTGGAATTTTGATTAGATTGGGTAACTACTGGCCTAAACCAATTATGAGACAAGTTGGTTTATTGTCTCCCTTCGTTGGTCAGGATGTTGGTTCAATAAAAGTGATATATACCGCAGGTTGGAGTGTAGACACGCTCCCAGCAGCTTTTAGGATGGCTAACAACCTTATTATTGCCCAACTTAGAGATATGTTCCCATTAGGACGTTGGCTTACTGGTGAAAGTTATGAAGAAAGGTCAGTCAGTTATTGGATGAGAGATTTCTGGGACATCCTAACCGCAATTCTCGGACCTTATAGAAACTGGAAGTGGTAAATTGAATCCAAAATCTTTTTCTTACTTTGATGGTAGTGAAATGAGAAGAGCTCCTGATTCGGATGCTCTCAAAAAAGATTTAATTGACAAAATAAGAGAAGTGTTTGCTGTTAAAAAATTTGAAGATGGTGGATTAACTCAGACAGAAACATTAGAATTGCTATATAGATTTTTGATTATTACGAGTAATTAATTGTGCCAATTGATCGTTACAATACCAGATATTTCCATATAGGATTGTATTCTGGTGTTGGAATGTTAAAAACAGTTAGACTGTTGAAAAGAAATGATGATCAACAGTCAGGTGTAGTTACTTCTTACACATTAGTTCAAGTAAGAAGAAATTACATATACAAAACTGATGAACCTATTTCACATGATATGAGTGCTAGTTATAGAACTACTTTCCATATTCCAAGAACAAGTATGGATGCAATTGGTGTTAAGTATATAAATGCATTAGATCAAATTGAAGAATTATCTGATGAAGGACAAGTATTAAGAATGTGGCAGGTGGAAGCGACAAATACAATGACTGGAAAATTGTTTGAAAACCATTTATGTGTAGAGGTTCTCTTAATTTCAGGTGATCCACTATAAATCATGGCTAGAAATTATTACATAAATGGATCATGTATGGTTAGAGTGCGGGGAATGGAAGGCACAGCTTTAGCGATAGGAGAAGATGGAGAACTCCAAGAATTGGGATTAACTAACACTCAGGGTGTAGTAAAAATAATTCCGAATTATAGACATAAAGATTATAGATATGATGATTTTGGAAGTGAAATTCCTCCAGAAGTTATGTGGATGTTAACAGATGTCACTATCACAATGAGTTTAGTACATTTTGATCCTGTTATATTGAAAGCCTGCATTGCAGAAAGTGCTGGTGGGGGAGTAGATGGTTTAATGGAAGCTGCTGGGAAGCCATTAGGTGCAGGTAAAGCTATGTATGCTAATGGCAACCATTTTATGACGTTGTTTTTGTCAGCATCAGATGAGAGCGATACTGATGCTGAACCTTGGAGATTTAATGCTTGTTATTTAGCTCAAAGACCAATAATATGGCCTATTAGTGCTGAAAGATCTATTGTTGATTGTATTTGGAGAGCCATTCCTTATGTTCCACTTTCAACAGGTGAAGAATTAAAATCTTCTGGTGTTGTAATTTGGGATCACAGTACTGAATAGTGTGTTAATTCATTATATAAATTAAAATAGAATGAGGTTGGGGAGGAATGAAATAGAGGTGAAGTTTGGCTAGAAATTATTATGTTAACGGCCAGTGTTTGGTAAAATACAACGGAAGCGAATTGGGCCTTACAGACAACCAGGGTAAGGTAACAATTGTTCCACAATTTAGTTATTTACCTATAGAAGTGGATGGATTTTTCCAAAATCCTCCAGAAAGGCAAGTAACTTTATACGCAGTAGATATTAGTATGACACTGGTTCATTTTGATTCAGCTGTCTTTACTCAGGCCGTGGCTAATTCTACTCAAGGTTCAATAGAAGGCACATTTCCATATGGTGGAAAACTACTAGGAGCAAACGGAGGCTATGGTGTTTTAACTTTAGCTTCTCCAGTTCAGAATGCTCCATGGACGTTTAATAGTGTTTATATTAAAGATCATTATACTTTGCCTATTGGCGCAGAAAGAAGTTTGTTGGAAATAATTTGGACTGCCGTTGGTTATATTTCTGATCCATGGAATAACGGGGCTGGCGCTCAGGGTATTGTAGTATATGACAATTAGTTTTAGGAGAATTTATGTTTCAATGGTTTTGGAATTTGTTTGGTGAGAAAGAAGAAATTGATGGGTATAAACCAAAAGATAGATTATTGTTTTCTTATTTTAATGGTGAAAAAACAATAAAAGCTGATCCTATGGTTTTACATCGTAAATTAATGGAAGTTGGCACAGAACTTTCGTTAGATATGCAAGTAGCTTCCTCACCAAGTAAAGACAGAATAAAAGCTCAAATTGCAATGGTAGAGAAAATTCAAGGGATTTTCTCTCTTAAAAAGTATGAGGATGGTGGTTTAACTGAAGTAGAATGTGGTGAATTATTAGATAACTTTATGGATTGGTGTAACAAATTAAAAAAAAACTAGAGCCGATATCTGACCTCACTAAATGCGATCTTGGAAAGTATCAAATCTTTTTAGGAAGAAAACCAACCTATAAAGAAATGTTTGCCCTTTGGCTTAATAGAGCGAGAGCCCAACAAAGAGAAGCAGCTCCATTGTTAATTGGTTTTGGAGTCGCAAGCGGTTTATTTTTACCTGGTAAAATATTCTATAATTCTAATGCAGATGGTGATGGTGAAGCTGCTATTATGAAAGGTGCAATAGAAGCTTCAAGAAGAGGTCCAAATGGCTAAAAAAAGAACTAGCACTGCTGATTTATTAGCCAGACGTCAACAGCTTCAAGATTTAATTAAATCTAGCGGCGGTGATGGCATATTTGGCGGTTTAACAAAAGCAGCTCGTCAAAGGCAGCAACAGCTACAAAACGACTTGGCGAATGTAGAAAATAGAATTAATAAAAGAGGTGGTGATGCCAAACTTGGAATGACGATGCAGGATGAACAAAGTAGAATAGCTAAAAATCAATCTTTTTGGGATGCTACAAAATCAGCAGGAGTAGCAGCGCGTGGTTCCACAGGTCCATTATCTGCAGGTGCTACTACTTTTTCTGGTGTTACTAATACTGCTGGTGAAGGAATAAAAGCAGCAGGGGAGAGAGTAGGAGGAACTCCTGGTGAGATAATGAAAATTACTGGAGCAATCTTACAAATTGCTGGTAAACTTGATGAATGGGGTAAAGCAAATCTTCAGGGAACATATGAAAGATTTAATAATACTAGTGCTAATATGAATTGGATGGCTCAGAATCAAAGCAGAAGAGATGCTGGGTTAGAAAGTCATCTTGCTAATCAATTAGCACCAGCTCAACAAGAATTGGCCGATTCTATATATAACAGAAATGTAGCAACACAGCCATACGAAGAGGCTTGGGATAAAGTTAAGAAAAAAGCAGCTGGTATTGGACAAGATTTTATTGGGGCAGGAGCTAGATATGGATCATTTATAGGGAATGTTTTCCAAACAGGATCTGTTACAGAAGGAATGGATAAAACTGTTAAAGATGAAGCAGATAGAATAAATAAAGCAGCTAATGAAGAATCTGTAGACCTTGTTGAGTGGGCTTGTGACGGCAACTGGATTTCAGCTTATGCTCGTCCTGGAGATATGAGAGAATGAGTGTAATAACATATAATGGTATAACATTGCCATACCCCTATCATACAAATTTTAGTCAAGAATGTGTATACGATGATGTAAGTGGGGAAGGATCTATGGGTCCTACCGACAAAATGTATACTAAATTTGATATCACAGTTGCTGCTATCATTAATGTAAATTACTTGGATGCTATGGGTCTTGAAGGAGCAGATCAAACTAACCCAACATCTATTATGGTTAAAATAAGAGCGGCATTGTTACAGCCGAGAAGAGAATTGCAAGTAATGGTTAATAATGTTCCATTAATAACTCAAATTGCTCAAGGGAATGTTGGAACAGTGGATGCAAAAAACGGACCTCAACCACAATCTTGCGACATAACCCAACTTACCAATGAAACATTTTTAATTAATTACAGAATAATTGCCCATTATTGGGAAAACAATACCGTTGATGGCAATACAATAACTAACAATCCTGGTAGTCCAGTATTATCTAACAGATGGTTTGAATCAGTTGAAATAGATGATTTGTTATTGACTACCAAAGTTCGTCGTGGGAAATACACTATTAGATCTGATAACTCCCAAGGAGAAGTTGCAGATTATTATAGGAAATTTGTTGCTGTAACTGGTGTTGCAAAGGGATTTATTAGACAAAAATCAAAATATACCATTTCTCCAGATGGGCTTTCTATATCTTACGAAATTATAGATCGTGAAGTCTATAAGATGCCTCCTGATTTGACCAAGCTCAATGGTGTAGATCCAGGGACGCCAACAGCTTACAGAGCTCAAGGAACTTATACTGAGACAACCTCCCCTGGGCCAAACTCTCAATTTGGTTGGTACAGAGTAGGTGCTGTGTCGCTACAGCTTTGGGGAGCTAAAACTACTAGCCAGGCAGCATTAATTGCTGCTGCTTTATCTATCGGTAATGCTAAACTGTTAGCTGCTGGTGGCGCTGAATCAAATTTGGTTGGAGGGTCTTCTGTTTCAAAAAGTATAGCAGCTACTCAAAAAATACAATTGACAGTTGACATGTACAATAACACAGTTAGTGTTATGATGTCTGCTTTGTATCGGCCAAGAACTAAAGGATCTTTGAAAGATAAAAAAGCTGGGCAAGTTGGTCCAAGACTTAATGGATGGACATTTACTCCAGGTAGTGATAATATCAATAATACTGGTGGTACACAACCTAAGCAACCAATAGAAGGATGGGGCACTGCTAAGTACATACTAAAAGCAGCTGCATACTATGACCCTAGTCTAAATAAAGCTTTCTTAAATAACGACGACCAATTTGGCAATGGTCTCAAGGTTGGTGAGGCTGGTCAAAAATCAGAAGCTTATACCCAAGCCGAAATTAATGCAGGAGTAAATCATTAATGTCAGCACTACCTGGTCTGATTAATAGTTTTTTTGGTATTTCTGCAAACAACAAAAATGATTCCACAGCCGGAAATATAGCTACTGTTATAGTTGGAACTCCAGACTTAAATGCTGATGGGGCAGTAAACACTATATTACCAGAAGATGAAGAAGATCCGTTTGCGATGTGGACGGATTTTACTGTGATGAATTATTACGAATATGATTTACATAGATATATGGCTGGTATGACTTCACCTGACCCTTTTGATGGAGCAACAGCTGCTTTTTTTCAATTAGCAGCTCCAACAATGCTTTGGATGTCAAGATGGACTTGCTGCAGATTAAGTATAGCTCCAGATATACCAACACCAATTTCATTTGAAGATGAAGATTGGGTAACAATGGATGAGCAGTATGAAACAGCGAGTATAGTTACTCTTAAAGACGCAACTACACCACTCTATAGAATAAGTGGATTATATGTGTTTGGCCACCGAAATCCATCAAAACAGTTAAACATTCTTAATTTAATGAATTTTGGCCGTCCTCCTTGGATAACAACTGAAATTGGAAGAAATGTTGGCCAAGAATGTCAACAAGTCAGTAATGTTATTGATTCTTCTAATGTCCAAACCGCTATGCCAGGTACACCAATACAATAAGGTGATACATGCTATCTTTCGATAATGCTCCTGGAAATCTATTCAATAGATTAGGTAAATGTGGTGTGCCAATTTCACAAATGGCAATCAATCAAGCAGCACAATTACAAAATCTTACTAATACCACTACTGGTGTTGTTGCACAGTTTGATTCTGAATCTGATATTCAAGCTATAGTTGGTCAGCAATATATTTCTCAATTAAATTCAGACACAATTGGCAGTTTGATGTCTCAAGTAGCCGTCCAAACTATCAACAGAATGGTTTACAGGGATAATCCACAATTTGCTCTTAATCTAAGTTATACTAACACAATTATTTGTATTAATGAAGTTATTCGTCAAATGAAAATTGAAGGAGCAACAATATTACAACAAACAGTATCTGCAACACCAATAGTCGTTAGTAATCCTGGTCCCAATTTTACAGGTATTGGTAATGGTGTAATAGTTACATCTGTAACCAGACCAGGTGATGGTTTGATTCTACAAAATATATTTGCTGAGAATATTCAATTAGTATGTTCTTCAGACTCTTATATTGGTGGCGCTACTGCTGGTAATGAGACAATAACTATTACTGGAACAGGTAATGTTGGGGTGTTTAATTTCAATTGGCCACAAGGAAGTAATGCATCAAACACTATTTCTGCCATAGATGGTGATTCTAATAATAGTAGTAATAATTTATTAACTAATAGTGGATTTACATCATTTACAGGAAGTAATGCAAACGCTCCTGATAAATGGACTATTGTTGTTGGCGCAGCAGGTACAGATATATTTAAAGAGACAACTATTGTTTATGGAACAGGAAATGCTTTAAGAATATTAGGAGACGGTAGTACATTAGTTCAAATTAAACAACAGTTTGATAATAGTAGTACTGGAACTCCAGGCGAGTTGGATCCTCTAACTCAATATTCTGTTTGTTTGTTCATGCGTAGAGATGGAGTAGCTGGCACAGGAATAATGGTTGTTGATTTAATTGATGGCGGAAATAATGTTATAAACGATGCTGGTGGCAATCCCAATTCGTTCACTATTGATTTAGCCGATTTGAATACAGTTTATCAACCATTTACTGGATCATTTAGAACTCCTCTTGCTTTACCATCTCAACAATGGTTAAGAATACGTTTGACTACTGCATATGCAAATGGTAGAAGTTTTTATATAGATAAAATTGGATTTGGAGAAATGACTCAATTAGCTGTAAACGAACCATTTTTCAGTGTTCATTCTGGTTCTATTAATTTTACTCAAGGTGATTATGGAAATGTAACGGCTTCTAATAGTAGAGGTGCTGGTGGCACCTTAAACACCTTCCAGACGTTACTAAATCGTCTGATATCAGAAGTCTATTCTAACGAATTTATTTTTCCGTACTCTCCATCCCCATCAATTTCTGATAGTTTGATTGGTTAGGAGTTTATTATACTCCACTAATAAGCTAAAATGAATGTATTAATAGTGGGTGTATAGACATCGCAACTCCTTTAGACTTTTTATTGACATATGCTGGAATTCCGTTTGTTACGGACAAGGGAACACTTGTCCGTATGGCTCCAGCCACAAATGAAAAATATAAAGACCAAAACTTTCTCCCCCCTCGCGACCAACAACCCCTCGCAGATTTAATAGATGAAATCAATAGATTACTCCCAATGGAGTATCTTCAAGATTTCACCATGCCAGGATACCCTGGTAGAAATACTGGCGCATTAGCCAGTTTTGTAAATCCAGATCCTCAGCCCAGCTCTAAATGCGGTATTGGGGATTGGTACTATCCATTTAACGCTAATCGTTGGTCGGTTTTTAGAATGTTAGCAACTTCAAGCATGGTGAAAGCCATGTTAGAAGCTGTTCAACCATCAATGGTTGGTGAATTCATTATGAAACAAGTCCCTATTGGAGGGACCAAAAATGATGAATACACAGTTACTACTAATATGCATATGTTACCAGCAAGACCTATTGGGGAACTTGCTGGAAAGTTTGATGGGTTATACCTTGTAACATTAGTTGATGAAAGATATTACTGGCAAGGCAAAACTACAACTCTTCACGTTCATCAAGATACAACTTGGGAAGATCTTTTAAACGACCTTGCAGACGCTCTAGGGATCTCTCTCACAATACCTACGATAGATGCCGTTTATGGTCAACCTCAACCTGATTCTCAACTCTGGACTAACGTAGAGTCTGCTCCATTACTATTAGATGCAATTGCTTACAACTTAGGTGTAATAGTTGTAAGAAATATGGATGGAACATATAAGTTAGAATCACCTGCTGAATCTACAGATACAGCAATAGGAAATCGAGAGAATATTGTCCCACTTAATAGAGTGGCTGGTGGTGATATATTTTATCCTGGAGATGCTCAACTTCCAGTTGGTAATTTAAATCCTGCTGCTAATGCTGTAGTTCCTAAAGATATTGTTGTTACTTTCCCTAAATATGTATATGAAAACGACCCTGTTCCACACTTTGTAAATCCAAGATATCAGAATCAAAGACCATCAGCTTGGTATGAAGAAAGCTATGGAGATGTTTGGTCTATCAGAATTAGTATTCAGTCTGGAACAATCACTTCTGGACAAATATTATCTGGTAGTTCATATAGTGCTGTAGAAAATGGAGCTGTTACTACAAAAACAGCCAGTGGATATATATTTGGTGGTTCAGTATCTTCTGGCTTGGTTGGTATATCAGAATTATATTTACAAACAACAGCTAAAGCTCTTTACACTTCTGATGGAACAGCTGCCAGTGGAATGGTTCCTGTAAACACTTCAGGATTGGAAGCTCTAGCATTACGAATTGCACAAGATAGATATAATCTACAAACATCTTATGCATTAGATGAAGTTTATCCAGGTATATATAACTGGACTCCAGAAGGTCTTCATGATATTATTTGGACTTATTCTGAAAGGTCTAGGTTTGCTCGTACTCGTGTTATATGTACCGAATGGAATCCACGAATTACAGAGTATCAACATGCTGGACCTGGATTAAGTGGCTGTATTGTTCCTAAAGGTGTTGGAGGTCCGTCAGTAGCTCAATCTTGGTCGGATACATACAGTGGTTCGCCTTTATATGGAACTCCTTATGCTCGATTAGCTCAACCATTCAATAGTGGTGAGCACCAATTAATTGTTGATAATGCTGATTATTTTCCAGTTGGATATAGATGGCGCGGAGTTATCAGTAGTGGGCAACAAGATCAAGAATTTGTATATGTAAACGGCACTAGTGGAACTAACGTTTGGACAGTTGTTTATCGTGGAATTGATGGAACAAACATAAATTCTCATGTTAGTGGAAGTTTTATAGAACACGTAACTCCAGATCATACATATGGAGTGAATAGAGTACGGTTTGACAAAGGACAATTTGTACAACCAGAAGTATGGCAATCTGGTGGTGTACAAGGCGTTGTTGTAGTACCACAAACTCAAACTGTTATCTGTTTAGCAAATAGTGGTTTAGAAATTGGTGGAAGAACTCTTTGGTCTGGTGGCGTTACTCTTTATGATCCAAGAGCAGCTGGCGCAGAAAATAAATTTCCAATTATTGAATATGTTTGGTTAGTAGAACGTAATGATAATTTAATAAGTTCTGGGATTAGATACGATGGTCAATTAGTTTCATTAGGTTCTGTTTCTGGATATATTGCTTCAGTATATGCTGTAAATTCTTATGATAATGGCAACACTTTTACTAAAAGCACTATATTTGCAGAGCTTGACACTGATGTTTGTTGTGATATTACAACAAATACTGGTGGTAGTAATGGTGATGGATCGTCTATATTTGCAGATTTGAATTCAGAATTTTGTTGTAACTTGGATTACACTTGTTGTACAGGTGTTGAGACCGTAAAAACACAATCCCCATCACCACAACAATTAAATGATTATCCAATAACTGGTGCAGATCTTCAGGCGTTTAATCTGACAGGTCCAGTAATTATTACAGGATTTTTGGAATCAGTAGGATTTAACACAAAGGGACGCACTTTCAAGTTGATGAATAATGCTGAAGGGCCACAACCAGGCGCAGCACCTAATACTGCCACTTTACTTTCCAGAAATTCAGATAGTGTTTCTACTAATCAATTTCAAAGTCCTGGTGATAAACCTAGAAATATTCAACCTAAAGAAACTATCATACTCAAGTACGATGGAGATAAATGGAAAGAAGTTGGAAAAACATCGGATAGCGCGTATACACCAGCTGGTAGTACTCCTAGTATGGGACCAGGTGGTCCTACTGGACCGACTGGTCCGACCGGACCAACTGGGGCTACTGGTCCAACTGGACCCACAGGACCGACTGGCCCTACTGGACCCACAGGACCGACTGGACCAACAGGACCGACTGGTCCTACCGGGCCAACCGGCCCTACAGGACCGACTGGAGCAGGTATAATAGATGTTGGTGCAAAACTATATAACTCATCACAAACTGTAACAGCTGGTGTATCTGGGGTAGCTGTAACATTAGGAACTATTGTTTGGAATAAAGATACTAATGCTATATCTACAGGAACAGCAAATAAATTAACGGTGTTATCTGGTGGTAAATATATAGCAATAGCCAGCACTAGGGCTACTTGGACTAGTGGCGTAATTCAATCTTCAGGTTTTCATATTGGTTTTGTTTTACAAAGAACATAATTATGAACGAATCAAAGTCTGTATCTGAAGAAAATATATTTCAGCCTAAATTTGTAAATGTGATTGAAGGCGCAGCTGGAGTTGGTGATGTAATTGGTGTTCCAACAGAATATTTGCTCATTGTTCAAGAGTTAGAGTTGCCAGTTGGTGCTGTAATGGGTTTATTATTTAATAATGGAGACACATTAAACGATGTTACTATTAATGAAGTATCATTAAGTTTGCGTAAAGTAGGAGAACCATAAAATGGCTACACCAGCATTAATTTTAAGTGGAGCAGTAGTTAGTGGGCAGTTAGGTAATAATGCTGTTACATCTGGTAATGTTTCTTCTGGTTCTTTATTTACATATCATTTTGCAAGTGGTGCAACTACAACCAGATCGCATTTTACTGGTCCATTTTTCATAGGAACAAATTGGACTGCCATTACAGAAGAGTTAATTTCGGGTGTTAGAGGCGTTCACCTTTCTCAAAGCGGTGCTATACGTATAGCAATGGCTAGTGTAAGTGGCAAATATCCTGCTATGGGTATTGTTGTTGACAATATTCTTTCTGGTCAGCAAGCTAATGTATATGTTGAAGGAGTTTTTCAAACTACTTCTGGGATGGAAAATTATTCTGGTTATTTAGGGAGACCAGTGTATTTAGGAAGATCTGGACAAATCGTTACTTCTTCTGGTTCTTGGAATTCTGGTGGTCTTGGAGCCACTGATGCAATTCAAGTTATGGGATCAGTATTAAATAGTGGGGCATTTGTTGAAACAAGGGAAGGACAAGCTCTTACTGGACCCACCGGTCCTACTGGACCAACAGGTGCTACTGGTGATGCCGGAGCAGCTGGAGCAGCGGGCGCTACTGGACCCACCGGACCAACAGGTGCTACTGGTGACACCGGTGCTGCCGGAGCAGCTGGTGCTACTGGACCTACAGGCCCGACTGGACCAATAGGAGCTACTGGCCCAACAGGTGGTGGTGCAGCTGCTTTAACAACATATACAGGTACAACAACAGATGATTATGTTGTTGTATTCAGTTTAACAAATTCAAATGGCGTGTTTGTTGGTTTTATTCATGATAATACAGGAGCATCTAATAATTATGATTCAGTTCAATCAGCAGTTGATTTATTTGATGTTCCCAAAAGTGGTACCATAACAGTTACTCCTGGAACCAATCAAGCATTTCAAAGTTTTACAGCAGGTAATTTAGTTGGAGTGGGGCAAAATACTCCTGCTAAAGAAGTAACAGTAGCTGTTAAATCATCTTCTCCAGGATCTTCAACAACTTACGAAATCCGTCTTTCTAGAATTGGTTAAATTAGGAGGATAACATGCCGTCAGTTTGTGTTTATGCAATTTGTAAAAATGAGGAGCAATTTGTTGATCGTTTTATGGATAGTGTCCAACAAGCAGATAAAGTATTTGTGTTAGATACAGGAAGTACCGATAATACTGTTCAAAAACTAAGAGACAGAGGAGCAATTGTAGTTAGAAAAGAAATCAAACCATGGAGATTTGATAAAGCAAGGAATCTTTCTATTGAGCTTGCTCCTCATTGTGATATTATGTTCTGTATAGATTTGGATGAAACTATTGCAGAAAAAGATTGGAAAAAAAGAATTTCAGATGTGTGGAAATACAATAATCGAGCACGTTATAAGTATGTGTGGAGTCATAGGGAAGACGGTACTAACGGAGTGAGTTTTACATATGAAAAAATACATACAAAAGATTATGAATGGTATTTACCTGTACATGAAATTTTAAGAAGAAAAAAAGGGAGATGGGGAGAAGATAAATGGGTCGATGTTGATATAACTGTCCATCATTATCCTGATGGAAATAAATCAAGAGGTAATTATTTAAATTTGTTGAAACTTGCTTCTGAAGAAGAACCATCAAATGATAGAATAGCTCACTATTATGGCAGAGAATTGTTTTTTCACAGCAGATGGCAAGAAGCAATAACTCAATTGGAAAAACATACCAAATTACCTACTGCTACTTGGGCTGATGAAAAAGCTGCTAGTATGAGCTATATTGCAAAATGTTATGAAAATATTGGAAATGAACTTGAAGCCGAAAGATGGCATTTAAGAGCATGTGCTGAAGGATTACATTTACGCGAACCAATTGTAGATGCAGCAAAGTTTTATAATGGGAAAAATAGATTTCCAATGGGCTATGCATTAGCTAAAAGAGCTATGCAAATTCCAAGTGGTAATTCTAGTTATATCTCAAATCCATATGCACAAAATGAAGGGCCATATGATTTAACATCAGTAGCATCTTATTACATAGGATTAAAAGCTGAAAGTTTACATTGTGCTCGTAAAGCATATGAATCAGCTCCATGGGATGGAAGATTGAAAGAAAATGTTGAAATTGTAGAAAGGATGAATTTTCACATTGCCAATGAAGCTCCTATTCCTAAAGTTATTAAATATGAACCTTGGATTGAAGATCCTAAATTTGGATTGTTGATTTCAACTTATGCTTCAATACCATATATACATTTAGCATTAGAAGTTCGTAAAAAGCATTATCCAGAAGTTCCTTGTATTGTGATAGATGATTGTAGTGAAGAAAAGGATAAATTGAAGAAAATTGCACAAGATTATAGCGCAGATTTTTATAGTTCAGATTCTAGAATGAATCATACAAGAGGAGATTTATGCGCTATAGCAAACGGTTTACGTTGGGCTGATAAAAACAAACTTGATGTTTTAGTCAAAATGTCAAGAAGGTTCATTCCCAAAACGGATTGGAGACCAAGCCTAAGAGATATAATTTCTAAAACAGTACATGCTACTTACTCTGGGTTACCAGATCCAACTTGGGGGGGTGTTAGAACTGAATGTGTTGGATTTAGTGTTCCTAAATGGCTGTCATTTGCTGATGAAATTGAACAACATGCAAAAGATCATGGTTGGATTTGGGTGGAATCAGAAGTCCAAAAATGGGCTGTAAAAATAATTCCTTGGGGAATGGCTGGGCATGCAGGTATGGCTATTTGGGAGTTTCCAAGTTTAGGTAAATGGATCAAAGCTGATTCTCATCTTTGGCATGATACAGCATTACCTTCTGAATATGCTTCTTTCGCTAACACATATGGTCTTTCATATTCTGAACAGGAGTTTAAAGTATGATTGGAACAATCATAGAATTTGCAAAAGAGTCATTGTTTAAACATCAATTCAATGTTGGGAGAACATTAGAAATTGGATCTTACAATGTCAATGGAACAATACGTGATTCGTTTCAACATAAATCGAATGAATACATAGGAGTTGATCAATCAGCCGGACCATGTGTAGATTTAGTAATAAACGCCCATGAGTTGTTAGATTGTTTTGGATCTAATTCGTTTGATACTATTTTATGTTGTGAAATGTTAGAACACGATCCACAGTTTTGGTTAACTGTGGGTATTATGCATCAAATGCTTAAACCTAATGGTTATCTATTTGTATCTACACCTACTTTTGGATTTCCATTACATAGATTTCCTAAAGATTATTGGAGATTTGGTGAAGATGCTTACAGAGAGTTTATTTTCAAAGGATTTGAGATTTTAGAAATTGGTGAGGTTAAAGATTGTATGAATTCTCCTGTGCTTTGTTGTTTAGGGAGAAAAATACCATGATGTTCGATTATTCTAGAAATGCTTTTTTAGATTTTTATCTCAATGGAGTGCCAGGAATAACATTAATATCACAAGTTGCATTACTTACAGAAATGCCAGAACAATCTGATGATTTAGCAGATTTGGTGGAACCTGTTGGTAATGGTTATTCAAGAGTTACTACTGGAACAAATTGGACAGTTCCTGTTAATGGTTATTCCTATAACAGTTTACCAATCTTCTTTCCTAAAGCTACAGGTAATTGGGGCACTATTGTAGGATTAGCTATCCTAGCTGCTAGTGGTCCAATTTTTTATGGACCACTAAAATCTCCAATAACAATAACTGCTGCAACTCCAGCTTTAGCATTACCAATTGGAGCTATTGCTGTTAGTGTTAAAGGTTGTTTGGGTCAAGCTATTCAAAATGCAATACTCACATCATTTTTAAGGCAAGTAACTCCATCTACCCCATCAACATATTATTTAGGATTATCTTCTGTACTGCCTGAAAATGATGGAACTGGTTGGACAGAACCAACAATAGGTTCTAATGGGTATTCTAGGACTCAAATTGATAACACCATTTCCTGGAGTGCCATATCTGCTGGTCAAGGGTATAATATACTTACTATAAATTTACCATCTAGTGGTGCTCCATCTGGTACTTGGAGTGCTTTACCAATGGTAGCTTGGGGATTATGGAGTTCTTCCACAACAACTGATGGAACAAATGATTTGTACTTTTTCGGAAGATTGCGTAATCCAATTGTTGTTAAAACAGGGTCCCCAGTATTATCATTTTCTCCTGGAGAAATTGAAATTGGTGTGGATTTGGCTTGTTGTTAAGAGATTAATTCTATGATGTTTGATTATGCTCGTAATGGATATCTAAATACAGTTCTTAATGCAGCAGCATTTCCTAACGTAATAACACAAATTGCTTTACTTACTACCCTACCTGAACCAGATGGACCAATTACAGAACCATCTGGTGGCGGATATGCTAAAGTGATCACATCAACAGCAGATTGGTCTACTCCAGATAATGGGTTTTGTTATAATGTTAACACTTTAACATTTCCACAAGCAACTGCTGATTGGGGAACTATTGTCGGTATTGCAATTACAACTACTGATAACAACTTATTATTTTATGGTCCATTAAGAAGTACTAGAAGTGTCAGTGCATCTTCACCTAAATTATCATTTCCTGCTGGTTCAATCAGGCTTACGGTTAGTGGATGTGCTGGAACAATAGTATTGAATGGTGTATTAGACGGATGGATGAAATCAAGTAACCCTGCTGCGCCTTTAACATTTTATCTTGGTTTGTCACAAGTAATGCCATCTAATGACGGAACTGGTTGGACAGAACCAACAATAGGTTCTGATGGGTATGATAGAGCAGTAATCACTAATGCAGCTGCTTGGTCTAATCCTATTACTGTTGGTTTTGGATATAATGTTGAAACTATAAGAATGCCAGCAACAGGTTCTCCTTCAGGAGACTGGCTGTCTTCATTGGCTGCATGGGGATTGTGGGATGCAGCAGAAGGAGGAAACTTATACTTTTTTGGTAAATTACAATCGGCAATTGTTGTAAATGATACTTCTCCACCACTTGTGTTTACTCCTGGTCAAATCCAAATTGGGTTAGATTCAGCTTGTTGTTAGTTGACTAATAAATGACAGCGGAAATCGCAAATCTTGCTAGTTATGGTTCACTAAGTGGATCTATCACATCTGGAGCTTCCGTTTTATGCCTTCGTTCCGGTTATCTAAATTGGCCAACAAATTTATCAGGCCAATTTAGAGCATTTTGTGATCAAGAGTTATTTTTATTGCAGGGCGGTTCTGGTCCAGTATTTAATATACTGGAAAGAGGAGCTGAAAATACTGAACAAATGGCCCATAATGATTGGGCTGAAGTAAATCCAAATTTAACTCCTCAAGCTTCTTTTAACCTTACTGGCGGTGTCAATGACCAGTCAGGTAATAATTCATATACATTTAATCAAGTTGATAGAGCAGCTTTAGTTTCCTTTTATGGAAGTGGTGCTGTTTCTGGTGTGTTACCAGGAGCAACACTAGGGGATACTTCATTATTTAGTCCACATTGGTGGACTGTAGTTGCTAATTATGGTGCAAGTGGTTTATCAATCACAGCTACAAGTGGATCAACCATAAATGGAACAAACCCACTAACACTATCAACTGATCAAGCTAGTATTATCTACTCAGATGGCAGTGGATATAAAGCTGTTATTATTGGCCAAGGAGCAGCATTTGCTCTAACGTCTGGTATCATCACAAGTGGGTATATAGGTGATAATGCTGTTCTGAGTGGTAATATTGGTTCTGGTCAAATAGCAGCAGTTCATCTTCAGTCTGGAATTATTCTTCCAGGCACAGGGGTATCAGTAGCTTTTGGATTATCTGGAATTACAATTTCCGCTAGTGGTGGAAGTGCAGTACTAACCTCTGGTCAAGTCACATCTGGATATCTTGGTAACAACTCAGTAGTAAGTGGTAGTATTGCTAGTGGTCAGATTGCATCTCAACACCTAGCCAACAGTTCAGTGCTAAGTGGTAACTTAGGTTCAGGACAAGTTGCAGCAGTTCACATTCAATCTGGCACATTATTGCCAGGACCAGGTATTTCTGTTACACCTGGACTCAGTGGAATACTAATCACTAATCTTTCTGGTTCATTTGCTTTAACCAGTGGAATTATAACATCTGGATTGATTGGTGATAGCGCAGTTGTTTCTGGTGGTATTGCATCAGGACAAATTGGTAGATTTCATTTCTCTTCTGGAATAATTGTATCCGGTGTTCTAGCATCTGGTGCTTATACATTAATTGCTGGTGCTGGCATAACAGTTGCTGCTACCACGCCTAATGCTTTTACAATAACTAACGCATCTGGCTCGTTCGCTTTAACTTCTGGCATTATAGTATCTGGTCTGATTGGCAATAATGCTGTAAATAGTGGAAATGTTTCTAGTGGGGCAATTGGACAATTCCATCACGCTTCAGGAAGTGTTACTTCTGGGCATGTGGGTAATGGAGCTGTTGTTTCTGGCAGTATTGCATCTGGCACTGTTGGTTCCCCTCACATAGCCTCTGGTCAGATACAAACATATCATCATAGTTCAGGTTCAACAGCCCCACAAAGTATGGGGTTGTTGTTCTATAGTAATAGTGGTGAGATGTACACTGCTGTTACTGAAGAACCAATATCCGGTATTAGAGCAGTTCAAATATCACAGTCTGGATATTTAAGAATTGCAATGGCTTCTGTGAGTGGGCGTTGGCCAGCACTGGGAATAGTAATTGATAACGTTGCTTCTGGCTTGAGAGCTCCTGTTTATGGTATTGGAACCGTTCAAATTCCTCTGGCAGCAGCTTCAGGGATTGTTGACTTTTCGGGTTATCTAGGTCGTCAGTTAGTTCTGGGACGTTCAGGACATGTTGTAACAGACAGCGGTGGGTTTAACTCAGGTGGTTTGGTTGCAGGAGATGCTGTACAGCCTCTTGGTTCAGTAGGTATAAATAGTGGCCAAATTAATCTTAACGTCGAAGACCCGCTTTTATTCAATCAAGTACAATCTGGAAACATAGCTAGTGGAGTTGTTGGAAGATTCCACTTATCTAGTGGAATAGTTGTATCTGGAGTATTATCCTCAGGCGCTTTTCAGGTAGCAGCAGGAGTAGGTATTTCAGTAACAGCTACTGCTCCTAATGTTTTGACTGTTGCTAACCTGTCTGGCTCGTTTGCGCTAACATCTGGAATTATCGTAAGTGGATTAATTGGTAATAATGCTGTTAATTCAGGAAATATCGCATCAGGAGCTATTGGTAGATTTCATTTATCATCTGGAATAGTTGTTTCAGGTGTGATGTCTTCTGGCGCATTTACTATTTTAGCAGGTACAGGAATCACAGTAGCTGCTACGACTCCTAACGCATTTACAATAACAAATGCTTCTGGTTCGTTTGCATTAACTAGCGGTATTATAGTATCAGGACTAATTGGTAACAATGCTGTAAATAGTGGAAACATATCATCAGGTCAAATTGGCCAGATGCATATCGCCAATGGTGGTGTTTTATCTGGTAACATTGGTTCTGGACAGATAGCTGCTGTTCACATTCAATCAGGTACTTTATTACCAGGTCCAGGTATAAGTATTACTCCTGGATTATCTGGAATACTGATTTCTAATACTAGTGGTTCAATTGCAATTCCATTAGTGACTGAAGAAGATATTTCAGGAGTTAGAGCTGTTCAAATATCTCAATCTGGTTATTTAAGAATAGCCATGGCTTCTGTAAGTGGAAGAATGCCAGCAGTAGGTATTTTAATTGATAATGTGGCTAGTGGAGCGACAGGTAATTTCTATTCATTTGGTAAATTCCAATTTGCTTCTGGTCTCACTGATTTCACAGGAGCACTAGGACAAACTATATATGTAGGCAGAAGTGGGCATTTAGTTCCAACTTCAGGTTCTTGGAATTCAGGTGGATTTATTCTTGGTGATACACTTCAAACAATTGGATACCCCTATAACAGTGGTGGTTTGATTTTGGTGTAGCAGTGATTTTTATGTATAATTAATGTTTATACTGTATTTTTAGGTAAGTAATTGAATACGATTGTAATTGGATCATCTGGAATTGATGGGCTTCCAACTCCAACAGGAGTTGTGTTTAGAATTCAATCAGGTGGATTGACCAGTGGTTACATAGCATCTGGTCAAATAGGTAGATTCCATCTAGCTTCTGGTATTATTGTATCTGGAGTAATGGCTTCAGGTGCGTTCCAAGTTGCAGCTGGTCCTGGTGTTAATATTGCAGCAACTGCGCCAAACATATTAACCATTACAAATACATCAGGAGCTGCTACTGCTCTTACCTCTGGAATCATAGTTTCTGGGTTAATTGGCAATAATGCTGTAAATTCTGGAAACATTAGTTCAGGGGCAGTTTCCCCAAACCACATAGCATCCGGTTTTCAATTAGTATCTATTCCATTTGAAGAAAATACCAGAGCAGGTGTGAATGCTTTAAGTTCTGGATTTTCTACTTCCTTTACAGAAAACACTGCGTTTGGATTTCATGCTCTTAAGAACGTAATTTCGGGAAGCTACAACACAGCAGTAGGAGCTTACGCCCTAGCTGATAATTTAGCTGATTACAACACTGCTGTTGGCGACGCAGCATTAACAGATAATATATCTGGTATAGATAATACTGCTGTTGGTTATGATGCGTTACAACTTAATACTCGTGGAAATGATAATACCGCAGTAGGATATTTTGCACTTAAAAATTTGACTAATGGTAGCGAAAATGTAGCTGTAGGCGTTCAATCTTTAGTCAATGTTGTAAATACGGCTAGTGGAAATACAGCACTTGGAGCAAACACTGGAGCAATATTAAGTAGCGGTAGTAAAAATACGTTTATTGGATATGGTGCAGGAGATGATGTCGGTGGTGCAGGAGTTACTTACGGGGATTCAAATACTTTAATTGGTGCGGACACTACCTTTCTTAACAGTGGTGGTGGTACCTATAGAACAATTATTGGTGCTGGAGCTATAGATGCTGGTGTTGATAATTCAGTATTTGTTGGTCGTTCCGGTGTTGATACAGTTTATTTTTGGAGAATTGCTTCTGGGTTAATTCAATCTGGCGAAATTGCTAATAATGCTGTTCTATCCGGTAATATTGGTAGCGGTCAAATTGCTGCTGTCCATATTCAATCAGGCACATTACTACCTGGTCCAGGGATATCTGTTACACCTGGTCTTAGTGGTATATTACTTACTAACTTGTCTGGTGCTGGCAGTTCATTAACTTCAGGTATTATAGTATCAGGACTAATTGGTAATAATGCTGTAAACAGTGGAAATATTAGTAGTGGTTCTATAGGAGGAATGCATCTAGCTTCTGGTGTTATTCTTTTATCTGGTACTGGAACTAGTGGTTATCTAACAAAGTGGATAGCTTCAAGACTTCTTGGTACTAGTTTGATATCGGATGATGGTACTAACATCAATATCTCAACCGATGTCAATTCCGGTACATTGTATGTTGATGCTGGGATGTTCGGTGCGTTGAACATTGGCTTAGTTACGCCGACTACAATCAGAATAGGTGGGGCGCAAGCTGGAGTAGCAGTCAATACTACTGCTCCTAGTCTTGTTATTGGAGCCTCGTTAGGTGGATCTGCATCCCTAAGTGGTTCCGCTGGACTTGGTGGCTTAATTCAAATAACTGCTGGCACTGGAGGTACCGCTACTTCTGGTACTGGAATGTTGGCAGGCGACGGTGGTACGTTGACAGTACAAGCCGGACAAGGAGGAACTTCAGCTAGTTCCGGTCAGAACAGAGGTGCAACAGGTGGCAATACTTACATCTATGGTGGACCAGGAGGTCTTGCTAATGCAGGAAATGTCGGTGGTTCTGGTGGTAATCTTTACCTTGATGGGGGTGTTGGAGCAAGCGGTGCCGGCAATGGTGATGTATATGTCGGCACTGTATATGGAAGAATCTTCATTGGAACATCCAATTCCTTAACAGCTATATCTGGCACCATTCTCCTTCCTTCTGGGAGTATAGTAAGTGGATATGTAGCTTCCGGTGCCATTGGTCGGATGCATCTAGCTAGTGGCGCAGTCAACAGCGGTCATCTTGCATCTGGGGCTTTTGTTGTCGCTGCTGGAGCTGGTATATCTGTTGCAGTCACAACTACGAACACCTATACGGTTACAAACACCTCAGGTTCCTTCGCATTAACCAGCGGTATCATCACCTCCGGATTGATTGGTAATGGAGCGGTTGTATCTGGTTCCATAGCTTCCGGTCAAGTTGCTGGGGAACATCTAGGAACTGCTTGGGGTGGAATAGCTGCTCGTCAACGCAAACGCGGCATTATTCTAACCAGTGGTATAGCACTAGAGGTTGTACTCAGTGGGGCTATTACTACTAGTGGATTGACTTGGAATGTTGGTTATACCACCGTCAACAATACCGATCTAACCAGTCAACCAGGAGCAAATAACGGTTTAGTTAGTGGTACTGCCGCTGTTACTATGATTTCTGCTCCAGCTTCAGGATATGCAGTTGACGTAAGTCATATATCAGTTTTCAATATTGATACTGCAACTGCTGGGGTTACAGTTCAAACTAATGCTGGAGGTAGTTTACGAACTGAAGCCAAGTCGTTGTTAACTCCAAGTCAAGGAATGTATTATGATGATGGTTGGTATACGCTATCTGCTGAAGGAGCAACTAATACTCAATTAGCTGGAACTGCTGGTGGGGCTTTAACTGGGACTTATCCTAATCCAAGTCTTGCCAGTGGAGTTGTAGTCTCAGGCAGTGTAGCAAGTGGTCAAATTGGTCAGATGCACTTGGCTTCTGGAGTTATAAACTCAGGAAGCGAGTATAATTGGTTGACTAATGGTGGTTTGTGGACCCAAAGTATGTATGGTCCATTGGTCAACAATGTTTTGAGTTTTTCTGGAGTGCATGGAACTGGAACGGATGTTGTAGGACCAGATAGTTTTTATGTTGCTTGGTCTTCGGGAGCTCCTGCTTCTGGATTTAGTATGGTGATGTATCAACAGTGGGATCAAATGCAATCTGGTTTCACTAGTGGTTTGTCTAATAGATACTATGGTCAATTTCAAATAACGCAGAGCGGTCACAAGTTTGCAGTTTATCAGAACTTGAGTTGTACTGATACCCAAGCATTGAATCGAGCAATGTTAACGTTCCAGGCTCAATTGAAGACAACTGCTGCTTTATCTGGTTTGATTATGAGAATGGGTATCTTACAAACGACCAGTGGAGTTGGTGCTCCTGTTAGTGGTGTTTCGGTTGCTAATTTTGATTTTGTTCCTAATTCTTTTGTTAGTGGATTTGCAGTTGGTACTAGTGGTACTGATCCAACTTGGGGTTCCGGAGTTGCTTTACTTGGTCCTGCTGTCACTTGTCAATTAGGTGGTACTTGGAATGTGTTTAGTGTAGTTTTACAATCATTAAGTGGTGGAGTTTGTTTGGTCCCCGCGATTTGGGCTAATGGTCCAATAGCTAGTGGAGCTGTAGTGCATATGAGTGAGATTGGACTTTACAATGATTAGAACTTGGCGACCTGAAACATTGGCTCAAGAAAGAAATAGGTACCCTGAAGGTCTTCTTTCCATTTATGCTGGTGGGATGAAGAACACCATCATCAACGGCGACTTTGACATTTGGCAGCGGGGGACGAGCTTTGCAGCGGCTGGCGGCTACATGGCCGATAGATGGGTATATGGGTCTGTTGGTGTAGGCGTGGCAACTGTTAGTAGAAGCACCACAATTCCAACGGTGGCTCAGTCAGGAAAGCTGTCAAACTACTCTTTCAAGGTGGATTGCACCACAATAGATGCGAGTATTGGAGCTAGTGATGTTTACCATATATATCAAATAGTTGAGGGGTATAACTGGAAAAACTTTGCTCAAAAATCTGTTACGGTTTCGTTTTGGGTAAGGTCAACTAAGACCGGCACGTTTTGTGTTGCACTTCGTAACGGCGGTGCAGACAGGTCTTGTGTTATTGAATACACCATTTCCACATCTGATACATGGGAAAGGAAAACTGTAACATTTCCAGCTTCGCCGTCAGCCGGGACATGGGATTATACCAATGGTGTCGGTGTCCAACTGCTATTTGTTATAGCAGCCGGCTCTAATTATCATACCACCGCAGACGCTTGGCAAACGGGTAATTATGAAGCAACTGCTAACCAAGTCAACGGCATGGACTCCACCAGCAACGACTTCTACCTCAGCCAAGTTCAGCTTGAAGTCGGCGACACGGCGACGGATTTCGAGATACGGGACTTTGAGACAGAACTGGCGATGTGCCAGAGGTACTACCGGAAGAGTTACGAGACTGAGACTGTACCTGCGACTGCAACCGTCGTCGGCTCAGCGGGCGTGGCTATTTCTGGTGCAAGCACTGCGGCGACCGTGGTGCATGTTAATTGGCAGTCGGCCATGCGCACGACGCCGACAATCAGTTATTGGGATATGAGCGGTAACGCCAGCAAGGTTTTCTACTACGCCGTTGGCAACAATCGCACCGGCACCGTCAGCAGTCAGGGCAACACCGGCTTCTTGATGACAAGTGACGCCGCTACGAGCAAGACCGGCATGCGATTTCAATATACAGCCTCAGCGGAGCTTTAATTATGGCATACACTTACACCGTGCAGTACACCAATCGCGGCATCCCAACCGGGCTGCTGCGGAGCGACGGGGCGTGCGTCCCCAACGCACCGGCCAACAGCGACTACCAAGCCGCTATCAAAGAGTATCCAGAATTGGTAGAAGCATTAGCTACTCCTATTGCTCCTACTGAAAGAAGAGCTAGAACATTATTAGCTATCTATAATGATCTCAATGCTCTATCAGGTGCTCAAAAAACAGCTATTTGGAATGATCTAACTTCTGGTAATCCAGTTAAATTGAGTACTAATATTGGTCCAGCAGCAGATGGTATTTTCCTAATTTGGAGAACAGCAGTCAATACCACAACTGCATTTACAGCAGATATGAAGTTGACTGCTGCAACTTTTTACACTAGAGATAATCCAAATTACCTTGTAAATCCTTCTTTTGATCCTAGCATTAATATTCCTGGCGATGAATTGGTTCCGTAATGATTAATTTAGATACTACAACCAAATCCCTTGAAATAATCCTTAGTGGTACTGTTGCCGCTAATGCTCTACAATGGCATGTATCATATCGTAGAGTTGGTTCTACATCCCTAACTTGTTCTCCACAATCAACAACAGGATTGATTAGTGGTGCCACAGCTATTTCAATGGTTAGTGGTGTTGGGTCAAACCAAGTTGATGAAATTGAATCTATTTCAGTATTCAATGCAGATACTGGATTAGCAAGAGCTACAGTTCAAATCAATACTTCTGGTGGAGTATTTCCATTAGCTCGTGCACCACTGCAAACTGGGGAAGCATTATATTATGATGGTTCGGCTACTGATGGTGGTGGGTGGTATGTAGTAGATGCATCACTGGCTAGGAAAACTACAGCATCTATTGGTAGTGTAAGTAGTGGAGCTATTATATCTGGGATGATTGGTAATGGCGCTGTTGTTTCGGGTAGTATAGCAAGTGGTCAATTATCAACATATCATTTTGCAAGTGGGTCATTAGTAACACAAGCAGCAACTCTAAGTCCAATTTGGAGTGGTTCTTCAACCCCATTCATAACAGCGGAACCAATTTCTGGAGTTAGAGCTGTTAGTGTAAGTAGAAGTGGTACCCTACAAATTGCAATGGCTTCTTTGAGCGGTAGAATGCCAGCAGTTGGGGTAGTTGTTGATAACGTAGCTTCCGGTATTCAAGTCAATATGTACACGGACGGGGTATTCCAACTATCATCTGGATTGGCAAATTACTCCGGGTATGGTGGAGTACCTTTGATTGTCGGTCGGTCTGGTCATATAATAGTGATTTCCGGGTCTTGGGGGTCTGGTGGTTTACTCTCTGGAGATATTATGCAACAAATTGGAGTAGTTGCCAACAGTGGTGCTGTTCTTGCTCGAATTGATCCTACAACCTCAACTCTTACTAGCAGTGGGTTCTAAAAAATGGCTTGGCGAAAACCATTAGTGTTTGGAGTAAATGGTGGATTAAGTCAAATACCACCAGCAGATTATTTAGCAGCCCAAGCTTGGATTCCATTAGCTACTGCAACAGCTTCCGGTGCTTCTTCTGTTGACTTTGTTTTGACAAGTTGGACTAACAGTGATTTTTTTGCTTATAGAATAGTATTTGCTCATGTAATAGTGTCTGTGGACGGAGCTGCTGTTTGGATAAGAACCAGTACTGATGGTGGTTCAACTTATGATAGTGGAGCATCAGATTATCAATGGGCATTTTTGTATGTTTTAGCTACCCCAACTAATGGTGGTTTAGGCTCAACTGCTAACTCTGCTATCGTGATAAATAACGCTCAAGGTAATGCTGCTAATGAAGAAATGGGTGGTGTAATTGATTTTTATGAACCATCTGCTGCAAAATTCTTCATGGCTACTTACGATATTCTTATGAGGAATACTGGGGGTACTCTAGGCAGATTTGCGGGTAGCGGACAAAGAATCACTGCTGCAGATGTTGACGCAGTTAGAATATTACCATCATCAGGAACAATGTCCGGTGAATTCCGTCTCTATGGTCTTAAAAATGCCGTTTAGGAGAAACAAATGCCAGCAACACATAAAGTAGTTAATGGTATCCAAGTTCCACTTACTCCAGAGGAAGCAGCTACAATAGAAGCCGAATGGGTAAATAATGCACCCGGAACTGGAGCTACGTGGTTAGCTGAACAAGCAGCAATTTTAGCCAATCTAAGAAATAGAGCTAAAAATGTAGTAGCAGAAATTAATGGGGATACGGACTACTTAGCAAAAGTAATTCGAGCATTAGCTCTTACAATATTAGAAGAAACAAATAGAACTAGAGAATGGTTGATGTCATTCAAAACAGAAGTTGCTGCTGCCACCAACTTAGCTGATCTGAAAACCAGAGTTGCAGGACTACCTGATAGACCAGAAGTATCTGCTTCCGATTTGAAAACCGTTATTCGTAGTAAAATAGATGCTGGGGAAGTTGATAGCTAATGATTAACCTAGACACCATAACAAAATCAACAATATTTCTTTCAGTACAGCAGACGAATAGAAGGTAAAATATGCCTGTATATACAAATATATCAGTTACACCACTTTCTGATTTTACAGTACAAACACAAGTTAATCCGATTACTGCCATCGGAGCTTGGAATATTCAATTTCAAGTTACAAACCGAGCAGGAGGAATTAGTGGTCTAATCACTTTGAGTACCAATTCTGGATACATTAACAATGTAAGCGGCGGCACTATTGTTAACTCGGGTAATGGCATTTTTAGTTTTACAGTATCAGGGGGTAGCATGAGTGGTTTTCAGCCTGGGGCATATTTTTATAATATACAGAGATTGGGTTCCGGTGTTACTACTGAACTTTCTTTAGGGTATTTGTTGATTTCATATTAATAATTATTATGGATAAACTACAATATTAGAATGGGCTGTCATGATCCAAGGGGGCGAGGATGCCTTGCAAGCAACCTGTGAAGGGTTCAATTCCCTTCGGGTCCACTTAAATAGGTTTGTGTTATGAATGAAAATACACCAAAACAACCTAAAACTGAAATACAGAAACCACAACCAGTTAAGGATGAAGTTAAAAAGGAACCAAAAAAGGAAATTGAATCAAGAAGCAATACAAACTTTTTTGATATTAATTATACCCCCTGGACAAAACCAAGACCTGACAATGTATATACAAAATATACAGTAGGTAGACCAGGTAAACCAGAGCAAGTAGTTTCTGATCCAAACCAGTCTGATCCACCCATATTAGAAAGAACACCAAAAGAAAGACGCGAACTTAAAACAAAATTAATAAAACAATCTCCATTTGAGACTCAAAAACCAGAAATTGTAGATGAAATAGGATTAAGGGGCAGTCAAGCCAAGCGCGGTGGTTCTTCATATGGAAAATTACAAAAAAATGCTATTACTTCTCGTAGAATATTAGATTCTATATTTAATGGAGCTGACAATTTTGGTAGTTTGATTAATTTAAATCTTTCTCAAGATGATAATAAAATCCAAAATATAGCATTATCTACCATGTTAGCAAGAATGGTTGTTCGTGGATTAGTTAGTAGATATGCAATGAAACCTAATGTATTAAGTGAGGGAGCTAGACAAAAATATACATACAGTTTAACTCCATACGGAATTTTAGAAATAGGCATAAATAATGGTTGGTCAAACGAAAAAATTGCTAGAGAAATCAGAAAAATAGAATCTAAAAATAAACAATTAAAAAGAAAAACTGCAAAACTTAAAAAACAAGCTTTAGAAAAAATGGAAAATACAGCCGCTTCAAAAGTTTCAGAATATATGAATATAGATTCCCGTCCTAATGAAATGATACCAGAAGATTATTACGCATAATGGCTAAACAATTCAATAAATCCAATTTTGGTAAAATTCAGAAAAGACCTCCTCTTCCATCTAAAAAGTTTCCAAATACTATTGATGAAGAGGAAGAAACTGACTTAACAGCTGAAGAACTATTATTAGAAGCTTTATTTGGAGAAGAAGAGGAAGAAGAAGTTGAAGATGATTCCTTTTGGCGTGGTGAAACAGCTTTATATCCTGCTTCTTCTCATATCTTTTGGTTCAAGTTCTTTCCAGAAACAGAAGAAGTGTTAGTTCAATTTAAGAAATCTTCTGGATTACCATATTTGTATTCCAGTAGCAGAGGTGAAGTGGATGCTTTTAGAAAAGCTGTTTCTAAAGGAAAGTATTTTTGGGCTGTATATCGTTCAAGAGGATTTCGCAGAGTTGCAAGTAGTTATTCTACCAAATGGCAATAATGACAGAAACAAATAATCAAAATACTGGTTCTGAAAATACATCTGTACCAAAACAGAAGAATCCAAATACACAATTAAAACAAGTTAAAGATGAAATAAAAAAAGAACCTAAAAACGAAATTGAATCTAAAACTAGCACTGCAGAACAACATGATCCTAATTCATATTACAGTAGTCATGATCCATATGTAATAAGATCTGGTAGTGCTTCTCACGCATTTGAAAAATTGGATTATAATGTCAGTCCAGCCAAAAGAACCGGGGAATATCAAATATATCCATCACATAAAAAAGAAGAAATTGTAGTTCCTAAAAAACAAAAGATGGCTCCTGTATTAAGAAACAGTAAGGAAAAAGCTAAACTCAAATCAAAAGTAGTAACAAATTCAAATTCAAATAATCGTGCTAAAATTGGAATTTCTGGAAAGGATGTATTGAATGCAATACTAAATGGGAACAATAATTATTCTTCTATAAGTAGGGAATACAATAAAAATGATTCAAATCTAAAACCCTCATCAGTTAGTGGTATATTGCAGAGACTTATCAAAAATAACTTGATTGAACGTATTCCTATAAAACCCAAAAAAGGTAATCATCCTAATACAAATCAAGGCTATCAATACTTACTAACACCTGAAGGAGTATTGGAAATTGGGGTTCGTAATGGATGGTCTGATAGAAAAATAGTTTCAGTAATAGAAAAAATCGAAAAGCAAAATCAAGAACTAATTGAACCATTTATGGCAAAAATTACTGAAAGTATGGAATTAGACACCAGACCAAATGAAATGATTCCAGAAGATTATTACGCTTAATAACGCGGTTAAGGTTCATTTTTATTATTTGTTTGCCAAGTTTATACAGTTGTAAGACACGTTTGAACGTTATAATAGGGTTTAGGGCCGGTTAATTATTTTCAATTTGTTTAGAAAGGTTCCACAATGAATAATTCAAATCAACCATGGGGGTGTCTTTAGCTCCTCTCAACAACTAGCTAATAATAGCTCTGGAGGTAAGGACTGGCTTTGACCTTTCCTCAGAAATAGTTGTTGAAATTCAATTCGGTGTTGGTGGAACCGATAGTAAGCTGTTTGTAGAAAACCTTTATGATGCATATGTCAAATATGCTATTCGTAATGGTTTAAAATCTGAATTATTAGATAATGATCCTGGACACATAGTAGCCAAGTTTACTGGTAGTAATGCTGGTAAATTATTCCGTATGGAATCTGGTAAACACTGTGTACAAAGAATACCACCTACAGAACATAATGGAAGAAAACAAACTTCTATGATTTCTGTTGCTGTACTTCCACTTCCACCACAGAATTCTAAAATTAATTTACAAGAAAAAGATTTAGAAGAATCATTTCAAACTGGAAAACAAGGCGCAGGTGGACAAAATGTTAATAAGGTAGCTAGTGCAGTTCGATTGAAACACAAACCAACTGGTTTATCCGTGTTTATTAATGGAAGGGATCAAGGAAAGAATAGAAAAGAAGCTAGAAGGGTATTATCTGCTAAAATAACTGAATTGACTAACAATCAGAAGTTTTCATCATATAAAGATATAAGAAAACAGCAGTTAGGAGATGGTGGGAGAGGTGATAAAATCAGGACGTATAATTATATGGAATCAAGATGTGTAGATCATAGAACAGGGAAGAAAGTTAATAATGTGGATAAAATTATTGAAAAAGGTCAATTTGATCTACTGATGTAATTTCTTATTCTTCAATGTTGACATATCAATTACATTACCCACTTTAAGCCATTCGTCGTCCGAAACAACAACAAATTGTACTTTCATTTCTTCAGCAAGGAGCTGAATTAAATTTCCAGCTCTTTGTTGATATTCTTCACCATTGATATTTCTAAACGGCTCATCAGCAACTATTAATCTACGAAGTCTTGGTCTGGATAACATCAAACAAGACATTCTAAGAGCCAAAGAAGCTACATCTAATTCTCCACCACCTGTTTCTTCTTTGGGATCAAACTCTTGACCATCTTTTATGAATTTCAATTCTGCTTCTGTTTTACCTTTAGAACGCTTGAATTCAATTCTAAATTCTACATTTGGTCCATATACATGTTTAAGACTTTGAGTAGCAATTGAAGAGATTTGTTTTTGTGCTCTATTCTGAACAGCTTCTGCGTGAAGTTGAAGAATCTCTTGAACTTCTGTGAGATCCTTCAGTTTGTTTTCAATCTTTTCTAAAGCTGCTTTTTCTAGTTCTACTTGCTTGGCTGCAAATTCACGTTCATGAAGTAATTTGTTCGTTTTCTGACGTATTTGGGAAAGATCCAACATTATTATCTAATCCAAGAAATAGCTTCAGCAAGGGTAATTTCAGATTCTATATATGAATTACTATATTGACGTGGCATCCATCTTTGTGCTTCTTGTTTCCAAAATTTAAGTTCCTTTTCCATTCGTGGAACCAAACAAGCTAATCTGCGGTTCTCTCTAATTAAATCAATATCAGGAGTAGGAAGTCTATGTGCTACTTTTTGAACTGGTTCTTTGGCCTTGGCTAGTTGTTTCTTTAAGGATGCAATTTTAGAATTCAATATGATATTTATTGTTATTGAAATAAATGTTAGCACTGAAACAATAATCAAATCCTTCATCTTTTCTCCTTTATCCTAAAATCCATTTCCAAAGCTGGAACGTACCAACACAAAAACCAATTATCAAATTGATAATAATGCATACAACAAGTATGAAAATAACAGCAGCTTTAAACTCTTTCATTTGTGTTCACTTCTCTTATTTCATAATATTCATCTGCATCACATATGTGATTTAGATAATCACATTCATCTTGTAATTTATCTCTGTTTGTAGAAATCAGTTGATTTCTTTGATAATTAGTAACTGTAATTGTTTTCAACATAGGGTAAGATGTATACCCTACATACCATATTTCATATAACTTATCCATTACATTTTCTCCAATGTTTCGCCCCATTTATCCCAAAAAGCCTTTTCAGCTGTTTCAAATACAGGCATTTTAACTTCTATTTTCTTATTGATTTTATCTACTTTTGCTTGAGCTTCTTCTGCTGTTTCAGCATCGCACTCAGATTTGAATCTAGAGATAATTTGGTCGTATGCACCTTGAGCCTGATCTTTCTTTCTTCTTAAATTATCTCTCAATCTTACCAATTCTTGGTATTTATCTAACGTGATCATTCCATCATCTCCAACAACAACTTTCTAACAGAATCTCTTACTTTATGAACTTCTGCCCATTGGTTTACAGATGATTTGAAGTCAAGACCTAGATCACCTAAAGCTTCTAATTCAGCAATTGCTTCTCTAGCATATTCATCTGATTCACCTCTAAGTGTACTTTCCATTCCTTCTAAAGGATCAAAATAATTGTCTTTTGAGATATCTAAATAATGACGTGTCAACTTACCGCTTTCATGAAGAATACCTACTGATGGTTTATGTCCGCGTTCGTCTGATTTACGGACCATAAAACTTCCAGTATTTAAAATGGGACATGGTCCCTTTTTGGTTATGAAAAACGATTTGTGATTATCACCAAACACAGCTGCATCATAACCTTTTAACTTCTTCTGCCACGCTGCCAGCCGACTCTCTTCCGACGCTCCTGGATAACAGGTATTTTTTGTCCAAATATATGCATGTATAACAGCCAAATGAATTCTCTTATCATTATCTTCTCTTTTTAATGGTCTAACTTCTTGATTCCATGAAAAACCATGTAGAACCAAGTTATTATGGTAAACTGGTTGAGGTGATCTTGAACTAAGTAACTTACATCTCCCCAACTTAATCATAACTCCTAACGCAGATTTATCAATGTCTTCTAATCTATGATATGGAAGATCATGCTGTCCAGCCACAACATAACATTCTGGTATGTGATCCATACACCATGAAATAAAAGAAGCAGGTGGATCAAATCTATCAAACATATCCCCAGCCATTACAACTGGAACTCCAGAAGGTGCTGAAGGAAGTAGATTTGTAATTTGTTCAAGATAACCGGCCATTACATTAAGCCAGTCTTTTTCTGAACTTCTGAATCTAGGAGGAGTAGGCCATAAATGCCAATCATTTGTGGTAATAGCAATAATTGGATCATCATTTATGATTTTAGTAAACTCTGGAGGAAGATGTACGTTTGGAGTTTTTTTGACAAATAAAGGAGCTATCTGCTCTGGAATAAAACCAGCTAACCCGCATCCTATTGGAGAGACTTCAAAATCGCAGTCTTGTCGTATCCTGGCGAAATCCAGGAAGGAATCCACTCCACGTTTAACTTCTTCCAATGTAATTGGAGGAAATTCTTTTCTAAGTTCTTTTGTAATAATTGCATAAGAATTTCCCTGGATTCCTTCTGCTTGACCATAAATAGCTCCATGATGGTTTCGTGCTGTAAGTGCTGCACCTTTACCGTGCCTTCCTTCCCGATTACTACCAAATACAAAAATTTTAAGTTTTGACATTATCTAACAAGTGGCATAAGACCAGTAGTCAATGACGGAACTACTATGAAAAACATTACAAATAAGAAAATAGCAACAGCTAATAAATAAGCTATGGCCGTAAAAAGATCATTATTTTGATTTTCGTTGTTCATCGCTTTCATGCCTCAAGGTGTCCCAATCTAAAATGGCTACCCATTGTTTAGATTTAGAATTGTAATGGAATTTTCCTTCAATTAAAATATTATCTGTGTTTTTGTCATCATCCATATCATCTGTATAAAACGTAATTGGTCTACCTTCTTCTGGAATGATTCTCCAACTTTTCATATCTCGAATTGTTCCAAGACAATTGAGACGAATCCAATTTGGCTTTTCATCTAAATTATTGAAATCTGCATACACCATTTGCTTATTCTTCTTCGTGATTGTCGTATTCATCAGAATTCATCTCTTTTCCACAAGTTGGACATGATACACCTTTAATTTCATCTAGTTTAGATTGGGCTTCCTTTTCAGATTTTTCAGCCTCATCTAACCTCTTTTTAGCTGCTTCAGACTCTTGTAATAATGATTGAAGCTTCTTAACCTTATTAATTAGGTCTAAGGGGTATTTTGAGAGGGCTTCCTCGCAGTCTAGGAAGGCTTGCGAAAGCGTCTGAACTTTAATAGCGGCGTTAGCCCCGGCTTTTATTAATTCAGATATCCTAGAGGCTTGTACACTAAGTTCCATAATTTCACTTTTCATCTCCTCTAACTTTTTCAAATCAATATTGAGTTCTTTCACCCATAACAGACTCTTTTTTTTAGCCTTGGCTTCCTTCAATCTATTTTGACATACCTCAGATTCTTTTTTAGAAGAAGTGATAGACGATTTAGCTTTAGATAACGAGGAATCTATCACTTCCAAATTTATGATTGAATTAAGTTCTTTGCTTACTTGACCAGGACTCAAATCAAACCAAAAAGGACCATCTAATTGATGAGAAAAGTTGAGTTTGTCAACATTTAGTATCTTATCAATATCTTCTGGAATTTTAGTACCAAACGCTTTGTATTCAGATCCATTTAATCTATACACATTATCTGGTTTGGTTCTATTGATTAGATTTCCATCAACTTCTAACTCAACAGCAAATGTTTTTTTACCACGTTTAACAAAGTTTACTTTTTGTGGTTGCAGATTTAAAACAATCCATCTAAGAGCTCGTAACAAGCTACTTTTACCTGAACCTGTTTTTCCACAAAATACTGTAACTGGATGATTTAGATCAACTTCTATTTCTTCAAGGCTTTGGAAGTTCTTGGCTTTTATCTTTGTCAGCATCGGTGCAATATTGCTCTAATTCACGTAGGAAATCCTCCTTGGTGATGTGAGCATATTCAGCATTATGCTGACGTAACTCCCATAGACATTTAGCCAATAACTGTTTCATCCTAGTCATTTCAGATTCAACCGTCTGAGCATATGGCAGTACTTTTACATGTTGACCATTAATTATAGCATCATAAGTTTTATGAAATGGACATGCATAGTGGTCCCCAGTACGGACAGGCCCACTATAAGGACATGTACAATTAGGATGTCTCATTAACATTCTCCTGTTTTGCTGCCCATTCGGCAAACTTAGCATCCATCATCTGTCTTTCTGGTTCCCTACTTAACATATTATCTTTGAATAATAAATTTTCTATTCCATATATACAAACACCAATCACTTCACCAGTTTCTTGAGAAATGTACTTAGCTCCTAATGGATATTCTTTTCCATAAAAGTTCTCTGCATAGTAACTATCACGTTTCCACCAAACTTCAATTTGATCTCCATTTTTATTCCAATAAACACTCGGTGTAAATTCATTGTTTGGATTTATGGTTTCCATTAGGAAACGCATATATGTTTCAAGATTACACTCAGTTCTTTCCATATTATCTCCTAAAAATACCTCTATTATTTCTATTTCTAAAAGAAGAATTTACAATTATTGCGTTTCTTCTCACTACTGGAAACGGCTGGACTCTAAAACTAGAAGTATAGTAAACTTGTTGAGGTGTTTGAACGATATGAACAGGTGGTATGTAATATGAATGGTTTATTACAGGTGGTTTTTGTTTTGTGTTTTCAACCGCTACTGTGGGATTTTCTTTTGGTTGTTCCACTTTCTCTTCTGTTTTACAATATTCTCTAACTTGATTCCAATGTTCTTTTATTAAATCTAAATTTTGATGTGCCCAAGCCGTTGTTACTATGAACAACAAATATGTCGGAAACTGCCATTCAAGTTTCTCTTCTTCTACCATGTTTGAACTTTCCTGTATAATGGATTCTCCGCTGTATTCCCATAAACCCAATATTCTACACTAGTTTTTGATCTTTTAATTGTATGATCTTGTTCTAAGACTTGCAAACCTCTATACATTGGATTATATGGTTCATATTTTCTTTCACACACTCTTTTTTTATACTCTTCAAAATTGATTTCATATTCACTTGGAATTGGCTTAAATTCATACCTGCGGTGATACCACCTATATAATGGATTTTGTTTGGTGAAATCAACCGAATCTCTAGTCATACGACCTTCTGGTGGAAGTGGAATTCTATTCATTTTACCCTCTATATCTATCAAAACCAGCTGGTGGACTCATTAATCTTTTAGGAGCATTTTGTAATTGTTGTTTAGCATATTCTCTTTGTTCTTTTGTAATCATTACATGAAGTTCTAGTCTGGCATTTTCAACCAATCTATCCTCCTGAAAGAAATCTGCTCCTACCTCTGGATTATCGTCTTCATATCTTTTGTTTTCAATAGCAATTTCAATCAATTGTTCAATCTCTCTTGCTGTAGCCATTGCTCTCTCAATTGTTCATGTTTTTTATTTACAGACTCCTTGTCCAACCATCCTAAAAACCATTCCATAATACAATGAAATGTATATCCCCAGTTTAATACCATATTTAACGCAGCTAATAAAATCAAAACTAAAAATATTCTATCTTCACTCATCTGAATCAGATTCCCAATCATATTCATTTTCATTTTCTTCTTCATCACAATCACATTCTGGGTGTCCAAACAATTCTTCTTCCTCTATGTCAAATATCTTCCTAGTGCCTACAGCTAAATAAGATTCCTTTCTTTTACAATAGTAACCCTCATTTCCCAAATGTCCCATAACGGAACATTCTTCACCACAGTTATAACAGTGGTAATGACTTAAAATATTGACATCTTCACAACAAATTTCACAATAACTATCCATTAATCTGTTCCTCCGTTTTAGTGTAATTCCAAAATATCTTCTGACAACTTCTACATTGACCTAAGTAACAGTAATTCTGTTCGTTTTGAGTTGTATAACGTCTTAAACGAACATTTGAATGGCTTGAACAATAACAAGTACAATCCCAATTTATTGGTTGTCCATTTGGAGGATGACAATCCACAAAATACCATGCCCTATCTTTAGGATAGGCAATAGCAACAGCAGATTTTTCTGCCCATTCAACCAGATCATAATTTGGTTGAATTTTAATTGTAACATTTTCCATATAATCCTCATTTGGTGAGAGAAACAGCAGCCTCAGCATATGCAAAACTGATTGCTTCACACTTCTCACATTGTCCAAGATATAAATAATCTTTATTATTGTTACAAGTATATCTCTTCATTTTAAGAGAAGGTGAAAATGAACAACAAGAAGCTGGTACTTCTGGAGGATAATCTGGATTGGGAACAATTATTCCCATTTTCCATGGACGATCCATAGAATGTTTAATGTCTAAAGCAAACTCTTCAGCCCATTTTACCAAATTGTAGGCAGGTTCCATATGCTCTCCATTGAGCTTTTGGGGTCGATTTCAGGAGCTTCCGCATCAATAACTTGTCTAATAATTGATTTTGGCACACAGTCATTAGGACAACTTAAATATGTCCTATTAATCGCATATTCTAAATCTTCACGAATACTTTCTATTGTATTTTCCATTATGCTCTCCCATTTTTTCTATCGCAATCGTCCATTCTGGCACTCATGTGATCACAAGTATGAAGCAACCAAGCTAGTCTGGTTTGTGGTTCAACTGGACTGCCCCAAGCTCTTTGTCCATGATGGGCTAAAATAGCATGTGTCACTTCATCTCGTTCTTCTTGTTTCATATTTACACTAGCTTCATTCCAAACTATTACTGATCTACTGATATGGTGAATTTTATTCTTGTGATCATTGGATTTCCAAATTATTTCTCCAGTATTATAATCGGTGTAAGATTCATAATCCCAAATCTTACCAACATCATGAAACAAAGCAGCTAAGAACAATAATCTGTCATCAACACCCTTGTCAATTGTCTTGAAATATTCATTGGATTGTAAACATAGTTTAACTACTTCAGTAACATGTTCAAGTAATCCACCTGTACCATAATGATGGGCTGTTGGCTTAGAAGAACCTGACCAAGTAGCAAATCTGCCGTCTAAAACAAATTCAGATTCTTTTTCTACACCATATTCTTTGGCTTTATCTATTAACCATTCAAGATTAGACATATTTATTGACATTTACATTTTTCCACTTAACTTTATGCCAGTATTCTAACGCCATTCCAAACTCTAACGCTGTAAACCCAATCCACCAAAACATCATACTAAATACAAACATACCTTGGTGGATATCGGTCAATAACATGGCAAAATAAGACATACAAAGTCCCACAGCCATTCTAGCAGGAATACCACCTATCAAACACCCATAGAATATCGCCGTTTTATCCCAAGCAAATCTAACAGTCATCATATAACTCAGCGATAGAACGTTCGTAATGGCCAGAGAGAAAAGTAAAGCGTGTTGGTACTGTCTTTCTAGTACCACACTCATAAGAGTGCTTACTAAAGATACTATTATCAAAAGACGGAGGTACTTTGAGTAAATAAGTCGTTTGAGTCTTTCTCTCGAAATCATTTTGTTCATACACCATACACATTACCAAAATTATTACTCCTTGTTAATTTTATTTTGCCTTTTAATTTCATCCTGTTTTTGTAAGAACTTTATGGTCCAATCTAACATCAAGCCAAACAATACTAACATCCCAATCATAGTGAATATAACACATTGATTAGGAATCATTTTCCATATCCTGAAATAGATAATGTCACGAGTACAGTCAATACAACAACTAATAATTCAAACAAAAAGAAAACAGAAACTGCACCTAATACATAAAATCTATATTTCCATGTCAATTGTCTGAATAATTCCCAAAATACTTTACCCCAGCTATTTTCCATTTTTAAACCTACTTAAATCTGGAAGTGATGGAGGAATGAATTTAGTCCAATATCCTATTGGAACAACGGCTGCATGAGCTGTAAAAAATTCAGTTTTGGAAGATCCTGAAAATGTTGTGTGTCCATTACTATCTGTGTGGGAAGACACTTCTACTAAATGAAGTTGTGGATTTTTACTTTTGATTTCATCACTCCATTGCCAACCATAAAACCAATATTTGCCAACTTCATCTGGAAATTTATCAATCCATTTAAGTTCCATTACCATGCTGCTTTCAGTTGAGAGTGTTGTTTGTGTTTTTCCCATTCGTTCAAATACAATTTAACCAATTTGGGAGATTTGATGATTATTAGATTTTCATGATTTCTCTCTTCTGCATTTTTACTGAAATTGAACGACCCGCTAATTACAGTGTCATCATCTATAATAATAACTTTGGAATGCATAATAGCATGTTTAGAATCTAAATATACTTTCACTCCATTACTAGCCAGATTATCAGCCTCAGATCGTTTTGCAGAACCTGAATCTATAATCACTTGAACATCTATTCCACCCATTGCCAATAATATGAGAGTTTGAGCAATTGGTTCAGATGTAAAAGAATAAGCAAACACCCGAACTTGTTTTTTTGCTAGTCCCAAATTCCTCATAATTTCATTCGTACATCCACCATTAGGTGAAAAATGAACACAAATGTCATCAGTTTTTTGGGCTTGTGGAATAATTTCAGGAGGATTAGGACTATCTTCTAACCACCTTGTGCAATATCCTATGATGAAAAAACAACAACAAGCAAATGATGTTGTTAAGAATGACTGTAATCTCATTCTTTATCCTTCTTGGTCTTGATTAACATTTTCAAACCAATGTTTTCTTGTCGTAATTCAACAATTTGGTTTGTTAGATTTCCCAATATTTTAATTACTTCAGGTTCTACCAAGCCTAAATTCAAAATATCGTTTGCTCTGATAGATTCCAGATCTTCAACTAGCGCTGTTCCACAACTGCCTGGTCCCTCATGGTAGGGATATAACGGCTTTGTCTCACGTTGACAATACTGGCAAATCACTCAGCTTCTCCTTCGGGTATGTAATGTCTTTAGAATGATCATTTCTAACATGTGGGGTATGTTTCAAATAAGCATCTGGTCTTCCGTTCATTCTTCTTTTAACTCTACGAAGTTTTCTACGTTCTTTGTTGTATGCTGACATATTAAATCTCCTTTGATTATTACCAAACCTCATCTTCTTCAACATTATCTAAATCATCAATAAATCTTCCATTATTTTTAACAATATTCTTCATGATAGCTTTAATACGATCTCTGGGATCAGGATAAAACTCATCCCAGCCACCTTCATATGCGTCTTCAATACAATCTAATACATCCCTATCAAAAATACCCTTGAACTTATCAATAATGTAGTCCCTATCTACATGAATTTGATATTCATTTTCTTCATAATACTTGGGTTCTATAATTTTTTCATACTTAACATTGTCAAACAGTCTTATATAGCTTAAAAACATCCCACCTAATGCACACACTTCACAATTTTTAACCAGTTTACTGATATGTGGTTGAACATTTTCATCTTTAGAAATGTTTAATCCATCTCCTTCACAATAAGAAGCGCAACCAGTAAATTTCAAACTTCTTAGATGTTTTAACACATCTTTGGCCACAGCAACAGCTTTTTCTTTCTTAGTCATACCTTTAAACTGATCATTCTTCTGCTTAATTGACTGCATTTGAAACTCCTGAATATTTTAAAACCACTATTAAAATAACAACCATATTTACTATTAAACCCATTACTGATACGCACCACGACGGGCTATATTTGTTGTCAGACATTACCCCTTTCAAATTTATCGGAAATAATAGTACGCTGATAAAAAACACAATACAATCTAACAATACCATCATATTCCCCAATCAGACTCTTCTTCTTTATGTTTTTTTTCAGGTAGTATTTTAACAATAATAGGCGTCAAGACTATTATGAAAACAGCAATTATTGCTAGGGTTTCCATACCGATTAGTCTTTCTTAACTTCTTTCCACTCAAAATATTGAGTTGGATTTCCAAAATTATCCTCACTGTAAGATTTATAATTTCCAAATCCCCTGGCTATTGCTTCTCTTTGTATAGCCCTTCTCCCATCTTTACACCCAATTGAGTAACCGTTTGAGTGTCCTTCGTTTTTTCCTGTGTAGTACCATACAAAACTAGAACCAGTAACTAATACAATCATTACTGTTACATAAATTAAATCTTTCATCTTTCATTTCCACAAATAACACATTTATAAAAGGAATCAGAATTTCCAGAAGGATCAGGGTAATAAGTTTCTTGTTCGTGAGTGCAGTGGAACTTTTGTAGTATTTTTATTTCATGTTGATGAAACTTAATCTTTTCCTCGCAAAGTTTTTCCCATTGTCGGATATCTTTTTCATGTTTCTTGACAGCTTCTTCAATTTGTTCTTGAGTCATTTGTGATGGAACAACTTTGCATACACACACCCTTTTCTTGCAAAAATAACACTGATACATTTACCCACCCCTTATAACTCTAAAGCCACCACCACATATTTGAAAACCAGCCCTGGTAGAAAACACTTTAGGTTCTCTTTTACTTGATGGTGGGTCAGCTAGTATCTGATTTACAAACGAATTACTTGAAAATGATTTTATCTTTTTCTTAGCTTTGTATTTAGCATTGTCTTTGCGACGTTTTTCTGTACAGCCAACACAGTAACTTCCACCAAGTCTTTTAGGAAGTTTACCACATCTAGCACATAATCCCTTTTTCAACCTTTCCAATCTCTGTTGTTTAGCTTTGGTAAGTGTCGCCATTGACATTGTTCTCCTCATTTGTAATTGAATCAAGCCATTTAACAACTTCTTTGTCTATTTCTTCATCATAAACATAGAAGATATCATCTTCATCTTCTAAATTATCATTTTTGATGATTTTAATTGGTTGCATATTGTTTCAAATCTCTAATTTTTTTAGATATGCATCTAATTTTTTGGTTAGCCCAACTTTTATAATTTCCTAGCATCTTACTAAACTCAACTGGAGAAATCCCTTCCCAAAATACTGTTCTTAATATAACTCTTTCTTCCCAAGTCAAGAACTTTTTGATGTCTTCATAAATATCATACACTTCTGGGTTATTTTTAACAGAAAGTCTAAGTAATGCAATTTCCTGACCTGTTCTTGTTTTGTAAACATTTCGAGTTGGGGTCAACCAATATCTGACTGAATTTTTAACTTGATTTCTTATACAATAATGCGCTAACGTAGTCAGCTTAGCACGAGAAGTATTTAAAGCCTTTGCAGCTTTAAACAAACCATATAGAACATCTGATTCAATAATGTCTTCATCTATTCCCTTATATTTTGGTAATAATTGAAGTTTAGCATGATAAGCCAATGCCAAATTGTCTTGAACCAGTTGTTCTACACTGTTCATTAATAATTCCTATTTCTTGAATAAAACTTCTTCATTGAAGACATTCAAACTTATTATTTATTGACTCAAGTTTCGTTCAATCCTTTTTTTAACAAATAAGCATCTTTACACAAATCAATTGAGAGATTTCCAGATTTTTTGAGAAATTCAACTAACGTTTTCCATCTAGGAGTAATTTCTCTTTTTCCTTGGCACATTTCAAACAATTTGACAGCCATTTCATCTGCTCGTTTTAATAACTGAGCATTCCTAGCTCTACCATTGTTACATTTCAAACATGAAACATTAAGATTTCCACTGCCTATTCTATCAGAACCTCCTTCACTTAATGGAGTAAGATGTTCTACAGTTGCTTCGTCAAAAGTTAATGGTTTTTCACAAAAACAACACTTACCCATCTTTTCCCCATTAAACAATAATTTCCACAAATATCCTTTCCTTCCATGCTGGCTTTTTTTATTGCGTTTTTTATGATGTTTGCTCATTCAGTTGATTCACGAATTCTTCTACTTTGTAAACTGCGAGCAGTTCCAATTTTAACAATAGAACCCCAAACTGGATCCACCCACATGTCAGGAATTGCACTTTTCACCCATCCAAAAGAACACAACCAACCGTTTTGGTAATTATTGTTACACTTACCACAATAGTTGTTTTTTCTATGCTCCTTTTTGGCTCCACATTCACAATGAGAATCCTTAACAGTAATTTCTTTTGTTCTTTCTTGATTACACTTGGGACAAGCAGCGCACAAGTTTTCTATTGTGCTGTCTCCTCCTTCTTTTATAGCAAGGATATGATCTACTGTTGCCCAAGGCTCCTTATATGAGATACCATCTACATTGAGAAACTCAACAAAGTCGTTAGTTTTTCTCACATAAGAATAAGTACGACCATGAAAATATACAAAACAAGAATCTCTTCTATCTTTGTATATTCGCGCTAGTTCTTTTCCACACCAATAGCATTTATAATGCTGGTGTTCTAGAAGTTTTTTAATTTTTCTTCTAGCTTTATCTCTAAGTTTTTTGATTCTTTGTCTCTCAGCAGCAGAATTTGGTTCACTCATATAGAACTCACTTCTTTATGATTCTATAACCACCACCAGCTGATTCTCTCATTGTTTCAGGAATTTCTATTCTATTATCGCGTAATTTATTCCTCCTCTCTGTTATTTTCTGTAATCGAACTCTTTCCCGTTTTTGTTGTTTGGTTTTGTTCATATACTGCATCAACCTTAAATCTGATCACATCAAATTCTGTTAAAATCAGAACCAAAGTTAAAAATAAACCAGCTTCTTTCCCTGCAAAAAGAAATATACCTCCAACTATTAAAAAATTGAATCCAAACTGAATAAATCTATGTAGCAGACTGATTTGCATTCTAATACTCTGGGTTAATGACCTTCAATTTTACCCTACCCAACTTAGGATGCCAACGCTCTTTTACTGGATGTACAACAACACCTTCTCTGATGTGTTTTGGATTCAAAAGACTCATTCCCTCAGCCATTTTAACTACTTCATCAAAATTAAATGGAATGGCTTCGTGAATTACTGGTACATGTGGAATACCAAAAGCTTTACAAGTAGCCAAGAAATAGGGAAAATCCATCCATGATCCATCTAGACATAGAATATCAAATGCTCTAAATTTCACATGTTGTTCTGGAGTAGTATCGTATAGGTATCCAGAATTATTTCCATAAGTTTCGCCGTATACAGTATACCCAGGATTAGCCTTACAAAAATCCATCATACCTGGAGCAGTATCTGCTGACTGCCACCACATATTCCTCTTGGGAGTCCAATTGTTAATCTTTTCAAATACTTGCTTGGCTTTTTCTTCATCGCCAATTTTTTCCAGCAAAGATTCATAAGTCAGATCTGGACGAGAAGCGTATTCTTTTTTCCACTGATCGCGAGAACCTCTGTGAAACTCATCATCAATGTGCACATAACGTGCATTGCTCCCATGAATCTTCTCAGTTACAACAACCAGTTCACCTTCCGTAAATACAACTCTAGCATATTTCATAAAGGCGTCAACATCATACTTAGGATACGTTCCTCTTGGAGGTTTAGCTACTTCTCCACCAGTCATGGAATAGTTTTTATTACCTATTTTCTCTCTCAAAACATTTTCCACTTCTGGATCATAATGTTCAACACCCAAAACTGTAGCTGCGTCATCCCCTTCGTTTAAACCATCTGGTGCTGGAACCAAAAGACCATAAGAAACCACACCACGAAGTTTCTGAGTACGAATACGTATCTTACCATCTGTTTTAGCCTTAGAAGCCATAAAAGCAAATTCTGGACGTTTGGTGTCAACTATAGAATCTGGTGGAATCCAAGCTGCTAAAACTCCAGCTTTCCAATCAGATGTACGAACTACACAAGTGTAATCATAAATCTTAACCAAAGATAAAGAATCTGCATTATCGTGTTTGAGAAGTTCATTAATTCTGATAACTTCTACTTTGTGAGTTGATTTCTCAACAACCATTGTCGATTCTTCATTCATTATTTATTCTCCAGTTTAGATTCAATTTGTTTGAGTCTTATAGATGCTTGCATAAATTTCTTGCTTAGCTCTTCTAACACAGAACTATTAATTTCATAAACTTTTATTCGACCTGAAGTTTCTCCGTACGCCCAATTTTCTAATAATAATACTGGAAAATGTCCACCATTATA
>QZIP01000038.1 GCA_003599595.1 Candidatus Parcubacteria bacterium | reverse complement strand
TGGAATTTCTAATTTCAAATTCCCCCGAAAAATTTGCTTCGCAAATAAACGGGGCAGGCAAATTTCAAATTTAATATTCGAATTTTTAAATAGTTCTTTTGTTAAGAAGTAAGTTGCTATAACCGCAATTATTCCAAACACAACCGATGGCAAGCGGACAGATATTGTATTGAGTCCGAAAATCTTAATAAAGGGAATAATAAAATACGAATAAAGAGCGGGTTTGTAATCATCAAAAGAGCGCATTATAACAGGAAGCAGTTCTCCATATTCATCTCTTCCCGTAAGCATTATTGAGTAGGCATTGTAACCTAATGATACTTCATCCCAGTCAGGAGATGGAGGAACATTTCCAATCTGATAAAGCCTTAACAATGCGGCAATGGCGACAATTATGACAAATGTTATTATTTCAATTTTTTTTGACATATTTTATATTGTGTAGGCTGTTAATATTTTTTCACCATTTAATAGATAAAATTCTTTTAATATATTTGCTCCTCCAGGAACATTGCCTGGTCTATCAATAAATAATGTATTTACAGAGGGTTCTTGTGTTTTCTCAAAAGTGTATTTTCCAAAATTTTTAACTTTTACAAAACCAAAAACTTCTCTCTCTATTTTTGCTTCCTGTAAGAATTTATTAGGATCGTACTGAGTATAGAAAAGAGTGTATATATATGGTCTGCCAAGACTGTCTGTTAAATAAATATTGCTATACTGATCTTCAACACTCTTTGCATAATTTATTGCTTCCCTATAACCATATTGCCACTCTCCTGAGAATTCCCGCGGGTAATGAACAAAATAATTATGCATGAAATATGCCAAATTAAATAATGCTAATACAAAAACAATACTTGGCAATAGATAATTTAATTTGAAATTTGAAATTTGAAATTTGAAATTTGAAATTATTTGGAATAATCCATAAGCAGTTATTATTTGAAATGTTGGCAAAGCAGCTTCTATTCTAAGAGCATGAGGTGTTTCCCTGGCTGTTGCAGCAGGCAAGATTGCAATCAATAACCAGTAAGGAACAATCCACCAATTTCCTTGCCTATTTCTAAACAGATAAAGAAAACCGAATATAAAGAATGGGAGTTCCCAAACATACATTTGACCTATGTCTTGTGTAGAAAATTTTGGGTTACCATCACCTTTAAAGAAGAGGAATGAGGGGTTAAGGTTGTCAAAGTAATGCCTTAGAAATTCTACAGAATAAGCCAGCCTTCTATTGTGAATTATTTTTGACCAAAAAGCATTATTGTCATTTTTTATCTGCTGATTGGATCTTTCAATAACAGAAGGATCAGAAAAAATATTGACCTCTTGGAATCTTAGCTGAGCCTGAGGTGTTTTAAGAAATAGTCCTAAAGGAAGAAAGATAATAAATCCGATTACTGCGGCTATGAATACTTGTTTCTTTATATTTAGGAGTGCTTTTCTTTTTCCGGTAATAAGACCAAAAACCAAAAGTGGAACAACAACACGTGCAGTATTAAAAGTATACATAGATGCGGTAAATGATAGCACTGAAAGCAAGAACAAGCCTCCCGATGTGTTAATACGTCTCCATATCCAAAGTGGAATTAATGAGATTGAAGATGCGCCCTTGGTGTTTTGAGTAGAGATAAAAAACAACAATACTCCAAGGACTATAAAAAAAGTGGCAACGTTAGCTTCAAAAGCAGCACGGGATAGAAGAATATGCCAAGGAGAGATAGCCAGAAGTAGTGATGCTACTTCTGGAATTCCAAATTTCAAATGCCAAATATCAAGTAACTGTGATTTTTGCGAAAATATTTGTTTTGTTAGAAAATATGTCAATAAAACCGTTAATGTTCCTAAAAAGGCAGATGCAAATCTTACAGAAAATTCATTAAGGCCAAACAATTTTATTGGTAAAATTGACAAATAAGCATATAGAGGGGGCTTAAAGTCGCCAAAAGACTCAATGTAAGTTATGGGTAGAAATTTTCCGAACTCATCTCTTCCATTAATTCCTAATGAATATGCATTATAGCCCCACGCCGCTTCATCCCAAGTAAGAGAAGGGGGAATGTTTGATATTTGATAAAAACGTAATATAAATGCAAGAAGGATAATTAATATTAGAATATATTTTCTACTCATACATCAATATGCTAAACTATATTAAGTATATTATAATACACATAAAGTTTAATTGTGACAAGATATCTACCTATAATCATAATACTAATCTTATCATTGTCTTTAAGATTATTGTGGCTAGACAAGATTCCAACAGGCATAAGCGATGATGAACTTGATTATGTCTTCAATGCTAAGGCACTCTTTCTGAGTGGAAGTGATATAAGTGGAACATGGAACCCCCTTAGTCTTAAGCCGCCTCCTTTGGAATATCCCAAAGCCGAGCTTCCATATGTTTTTATTGCCCCAATTATTGGTATTTTTCCTTTTTCTCTCTTCTATGCAAGACTTCCATATGTTTTTATTAATACGATGCTTGTACTTGTCTTGTATTTTATTGCAAAAAAGCTCTTTGGAAAGCCACAAGCTATAGCAATAGGACTACTTGCAGCAATTAATCCCTGGATGATATATTTCGGCCGTACGGCTTTTGATTCTCCTATCTCTTCCTTCTTTTATTTTTCTTCCCTTCTTGTATTGCTTTATGCAAAAAGACATATGCTTCTACTTGCTATTCCGCTACTGTTTTTAGCATTCTTTTCTTATATTGGTTCTAAAATAGTCTTTCTTCCATTCTCAATTATAATTATCCTCTTTTCATGGAAATATATAAATAAGAAGAGGTATACAAAGGTATATATTTTTATTCTTCTTATGTCTTTAGGCATTATGGCTCACTATTTATTCTTCTCGGTTTTTCAGCCAGGATCATCAAGAACAGCAGAAATATCAACACCTTTTCACTATTCAATTGAACAAAGAGTTAATAAAGAGCGGAAGCTATCGATTGAATCTCCCATAAATAATTTATTGGAAAATAAGATTTCTACTTACCTAAAATACTCTTTGGAAAAATACTATGGAGCTTTTTCACCTCAATTACTATTTCTATATGGAGATGGAAGATCTACATTTTCCGTGTGGAATCATGGTCTATTCTTTTATATAGATGTAATATTTCTAATTATTGGTGCATATTCGCTTTTTAAGTACCACCGTAAAGCAAGTCTCTTACTATTTGCTATTGTCTTGATTTCCCCCCCTACCTACAGTATTAAGCACTGTGGGGGTGAGCTATGCCACACGCTCTTTTCTTCTATTCCCAACCCTATTATTAATAACGGGGTATGGAATTTATTTTTCTATAAACTTATTCAAGGGATATTTAAAATCCATTATTGTTTTTGGTGTTATTTTTCTTTACGCTATTTCTCTTTCTAATTTCCTACATATATATTTGCTTCAAAATCCCCTATACAACTCTGAAGGTTTTGGATTTAGCGGAAGAATACTTTCTAAATACATCAGTCTTGCATCGGATAATAATCAAAACGTTGTTCTAATTGATCATAGTTTAGAAAGTTCAATTCCACCATTATTTAAGCAGTATTTATTCTATAACAATATGCTTAGTAGGAAAACAGTAAGTGAAATCTCTTCTGTAGTAAAAAGGAGTAATTATGATTATAAAAATTTTAAGGTTTCTCTTTGCCCTAAAGAATCTTTGCCCTTGAATTATACAATCATCACTCTTCCTGACAACAAGTGCAAGTCTACAAGTTCTCTTTCAAAGAATTTAAGCATTAGTCAATTATCAGATGGAGGAGAGATCTATAAAATATTTAATGACAAAGTTTGTAATAAATACATGCTAAATAGATACCCTATAGGCATTGGGCTGAACGACTTAGAGGTTGAAAGATTGTCAGAAAAATTGTTTTGTGAAAAATTTATCACAAGTTTTAACTAGGATTATTTTATTTCAAATATTTTATATACTCTGTCTAAAGGATCTGCTGCTGTAAAGATCTTCATTCCTTTTTCTTCAGAAAAATTAGACTCATCAGTTAATACAATTGAGTTTTTGGGGAAATATGCAGAAGGACTAGATATCTGCCTTGATTTAAAACTTCCAAAGGTAAACTTACCAATACTGATTACATCTTCATTTTTATACTTGCTTTTATTTTTGTATGAATTTTGAAAAATATGGGGAGAAACCTTACCGTTGAAAGCGTACATTACTGCCCATTCAATATCTCCATCAATAAAAATGCGGTCATATTTATCTTGAAGAGAAATAGCGTAATTTAATGCTTCGTTTCTTTCTTTGAACCACCATTTAGAAGCATAAACAGGATAATCAAAAAAGTATGTAAAGATAAAGCTTGACGTGTACCCTATGATTAATAAAATAATAAAAATGCGGATTAATCTTTTGATTATCTTTTGTTTTAACTTTTCTAAATAGCTCCATAACCACACTAGTCCATAAGATGAAAAGATAATTGGTGCCGGCAATAATAAAACAGACCTGTAAGGATAATTTCCCTGTGTTAAAGCTCCTGGAATTGGTGCTAATAATAACCAAATCATGAGCAGGAGACCAGTATTTCTCCTTTTTCTAAACAGAGCATAAGCACCTACAAAAAATAGCGGGAGTTCAAATAAGTGGAATTGACCGTGTCTTACAACTGCTTGCTGAAGGTTTCCTTCACCATTAATAAATAACCAATTTATTGAAAAAATATTAAAATAACTTGTTTCTAATTGTTTGAGTAAAACAGTAGCTTTATTGTGGAATATTCCACTTAACCATAGAGGAGCCCTAGTATATTGTCTCTCATAATTTACTGCATTTTCTAATGACAATGTGTTAAAAAGACTTACTTTATTATAATCATTTATTTGTCCATCCAAAAAAATAGTTTTTAACATAAGTAAATAAAAGATAACAAAAACAACAAAAGTGGCAATAAAATATTTCTTAATTCTTATGATTGATTTATATTGATAAATAATAAGAGCAATTAAAAACAAGGGGACAAATATTTTAGGAGCGTCATAAGCATGAAGTGATAATCCAAAGGCAATAAAGGACAATATGTATAAATATTTCTTTTCTTTTGCATATACAAAAAGAGTTATGCCTAGTACTACGAAAAAAACGGCTATTGATTCCAGAAGTCCTTGTCTAGACATATGCAAAAACCACGGATTTACTGTAAGAAAGAAAGATCCAACAAGAGCAGCAGCTGACGACTGCAATATTTTCTTTAATAAAAAGTAAAAAATGGGAATCGTCAATGTTCCAAATACTGCAGAAGGCATTCTTTCTACAAAGATATTTAACCCAAAAAATTTAACAAATGGAATTAAAAAATATGTATACAAGGGTGGGTGGGTCCCTCCATTAAATTCTGTAAAAGCTAAAGGATTAAAGGTACCGTACTGAGTTAATCCTGTTTTTAAAATACTATAAGCAGAGTAAGCTGTGTCTGCCTCATCTGCATGAGCTCCTGACGGAACTTGATCAAGCTGCCAAAAACGTAAAAAAAACGCAATGAGAATAATTAATCCAAATATAAGATTATTTTTATTCATTAATAAAGATTGTAAATGCATTGGCAATGAGTCAGAAACCTATACATTATTGATTACTATATCATTTGAATATTTTTTAGTTTGCCTATTGAAAGATATTTCCAATGATTAATATTACCTAAAATGAATGCCAGGATCAATCCCTTGCTCAACAGGAACAAGGATTTCTTTTTCTGATAGAAAGTATTTTTCTATTTTGTACCCATTGTCAAAATTAATTACTGATTCCGGCTTTTTATTTATGTGTAAAAGATTAATTCTCCACCACTCATCTTTCATATAAGGATTGTTGGATGGTGGAGGAGCGATAATAAGATAAGTGACGGGTTTTTTTTGAAAGTAAATGGCTTTGTGAGGATATAATTTCTCTGTATAAAAAAGGGCGTACTTAGGTCTATACCCAACAACGTCAGGGGAATAAACAAAATATCCAAATTCTTCTTTCCCTGTAAAAACTTCAAGAGCAAGTTTTTTATAGAACATCCATGACCATTCACTTTTACCCATTGAGTGATAAGAGGATTTAATATCAAAATCTAAAGCATTGAATGTATTAAGAAGAAAAATTACAAAAAATATACCCATAAACACTTTTGGATATTTTGAATTTGAAAAAGATGAGAAGATAAGAAAAACCAAAGGAAATAGTGGAAAAAGATAAAAATATAAAAGACCACCTCCATTTAAATTGCTAATAATTAAGTATCCAAAATAGAAATATAGGAAACTAAAATATATTTTTTTATTTTTATTTTGGACAATCTGGAACACGAGAAAAACAATAAGAATTAAGAACAATATGTAATTAATGTTGCCTGGATCTACTCTTAAAATTTCTGCTCCACCAACCATAAATCTAAATCTTTGTTCTAGCATTTGAAGAATATGATGATAACCACTACTTCCAGATGTTATAAATTTCATTACCTGTTGTGATAAAAGAGATTCATGTCTAAGATTAAAAATTAAAAAATTACTGAGTGTCAAAAGTATTAATGAAAAAGATAGTAGATGTAGGTATTTTTGAGATTTTATTGTTAATAAGGCAATATATAAAAATGACAAGATTAAAAATGGAATACCAATTGCCATCTGAAACTGAATAATCATACCTGTAAGTAAAACGTGAATAATTAAATATTTAACTTTTAGAGTCTCTATATAGCGGATAAAAAAGAAGAAAAAAGCTGGGACGAGAAAAAAAGCGCCATGAGGATTATAAAGATTTTTTGCAATATAGACAGAGTAAATTGAAAGCATAAGAGTAAATAAATAGCCAGTTCTTGAATCAAAGAGATTCTTGCCAATATAATAGCTAGAAATAAGAAAAAGAATAATAAATGATATCCACCCCCAGCCTACAACAACAGGATCTCCTTGGCCTATGGCATAAGCGGGATAATTAATATAAGTCCATAATGGTCCATGAAAAAGCCCTGTTGTTGAACTGGGCCCAATAAGGACAATTTTCTTTTTTGAAATTTCATCCAAAAGGAACAAATCACGGGCTACTTCTGATGTGAATTCAATATCGTTATGCAAAACATACCACGAGGCAAAGAAAATATTGAAGGCAATAATAATGAAAAATAGGATCTTTAATACTCTATTCATAATACTATTCTCTTAAAGAGAGAATTTGAAAAACTTTCGAATCATCCGATCTCTTAATTATATCAGTTATTCCCGTAGAGAGAGGGGGACACAGCGAGCTATTCACGTACAAGGTATTTTTATCTGCATTTATTAATTTTTTAGTATCGGAACCTGCCTCTTTTAATGGACATTCTTCCTGTGAAAAAATGTATTTCCCAAATCCTATTCTGTCAAAATCTTTCATATTAGTGTTTTTAGTTTCTTCTTGAAACGAAGAAGGATCATACTTACTAAAAAATAGAAAAAAGATCGTTGGAGCAGATTCTCTATTAGTAACAATAGCCTTTTCATAATTTGGCAAATATTTATTTACTCTTGTTACAAGCTCCTCATATCCATCCTGCCTAAACCAAGGCCTATATGCAGGTGCATGAACGTAGTATTGGTGAAGATAGGATAGGAAGCCATAGCCAATAAAAGTCAGAATAAATGTGATTGTCAGTATATACAAAGGTTTTTTTTTGGGGAAAATATTAAATAAATATAAGATGCCGCATGCGCCGACTATTGAAAAAGCGGGGAAGACAATTAAGGTTCTTTGTAAATTTGGGATGTCATCAAATGTCAAAGAGCTTCCAATTGGGACAAGAGCTATCCAGCCCAATAGAAGAAGCCCTTCTTTCTTTTTGTAATTCATTAAATACCAGATGCCCAATATTAGAAAAGGCAGTTCCATAAGGTAAACTAAACCAGCGCTTGGAATCCTATATCTACCCGGAAATCCAGAGTCAGTAAAGAGGAATTCATATGAAAAGTGATTAAAATAATTGCGGAGAAATTGGCTTGAATATTCTGTTGGCTTGTTATGGATACTTCTTGTAATTAAGATTGGAACTTGTTCTAGATTATCCCTTGCTGCGTATTCATAAATAACTTCTTTTTTTTCTAAACTAGAAAAAAAACTTACAGATTTTAATCTAAGAGAAAGATTTTCTGAGTTCAAGACCAAAAACAATGGAATAATTATAGTAAAAATAAACAATGAGAGGAGCATAATAAATTTTTTGTTCCAAGATGGTTTGATAAATATCAAGATTAAGAGAGGTAACAATAATGGTAAAAATGCACGTGGAGCCTGATAAATTAGAAATGTAGAGCCGAAAAATACAAAAGATGAAATTAACAATATTAATTTATTATTTTTTATCCAATATAAAAACAGTAAGATTCCCAAAGCAATAAAAAAGACAACAATAGTGTTTTCTGTTGCAGTTCTTGAAAGATTAATATGCCAAGGGCTAATAGCCAGAAGCAAGGAAGCAAGAAGCGCAAGTCTATCTGTGTTAATATGTTTTTTAATCTGTGATAATCTATTCTGAAAGAATATTTCTTTTGTTAGAAAGTAAGTTAATAATATTGTTAAACTACCAAAGAATGCGGATGCAAATCTAACAGAAAAAGAGCTTAGATCAAAAAGATATATAAATGGAATTGAAAAGTATGAATATCCTGCAGGACTATAAAGAAAGGACTGCAAGTGAAGCGGTAAAAAATTACCGCTGATATCTTTTCCTGTTTTCAGTATTGAATATGCATTATACCCAAGAAAAGCCTCATCTCTATGCAAGCTAATGGGGGCTTCTCCAAGTCTATAAAAACGCAAAACCAATGCCAATGCAAATATCAGAGATAATAATATATACTTTTTTTTCATAATTTTATAATAGCATTGTTTATATACTTTCTCTTAAGCAAAAACAATATTACAATTATTAATGTAAAGAAAGATATAAAATTCGCCGATATTCTAATAGGAGATTCTTCAAATTTTATTTCTACCTTATGTACCCCCTCAGGAACTTTAAACGTTATAAGCCCTCTATGATTTATATCCTGAAATTCGATTGATGTTTTTTTGTTGTCTACATAAGCTTTCCACCCGGGAAAATACACAGTGTTATCTACTATCCGCGCTTCTGTTTTTGAATCCACAAACAAGGTATGAATGTTTGGCTTTTTAATATATTCTTTTATTATTAATTGCCCCTCAATAACTTCTATTTGTGATTTTGCAAATTTATCCGCATCTCCTGCCGTCCAAATTGTGGTCGCTTCACCATGGTAGGCTGCGGTTCCAGGATAATCAAGATAATATGAGTCTTCCTTGTTTGTATAATCTGAAACTTTTATAATTGAGCCACTAATTAGTATCAAGATTATTATCCCAATAACTATAATGGATTTATCTTTTATGACTGAAAATGAAAAAGCTCCAATCACGGAAATTGCAAAACTAGAAAGAGCCATAAATCTCCATGGAAATTGAAATTGTTGAATGATATGAAATTCCTGCCAAAATATACTGGAAAGCTTGGTAGACATAAATAACGAAAAGACAAGGATAACCAACCAGTAGTAAAATATTCTTTTATTCCTAACTTTATTTCTAGAAATAACTATAAAAACAAGACTTAATAAAGCAAAAAGAAAATGCATTGGGCCAAGATATGGAGATAATCCCCCCGCCTCATTAATATTACTACCATATCCCCAGGCTGAATAAATAAGATTTTGAGGCTCTATAAAGTGGTTTTTAAACATATCTCCCACAAAAATTTTACTATTTACATATTTTGACTCATAAAGGGCTGGAAGCCAAAAGAATGCTGCAAGGAATAAACCAGTTACCAACATTAATCCATTTTTAAGAATTGCATCTTTGTTAAACCAATTATTTGTAAGTAAGTATCCAGCAAAAACGACTGAAAATATAAGAGCTAAAATATTATGAGACAATATCAGAAGAGCATAAGAAATTCCTCCTATAATTACATTTTCAATTCTTGAATTTTTCTTGTTTTTTTCTATAAACAGTAGAACAAGCGGTACAAAAACAAAGGCTAACATTTCCCCCAATTGACCTCTAACGTACATGTCTAAAAATTTGTATGGAACAATACCATAGAGTACTGCTCCAAAGAAAGCAGTATTTTTATCAAAAATCTCCCTAAGCCAGTAAAAGAAAAAGACTATAGAGAAGATAAAACTTGCGCCCATTAAGATTTTAAATGTGTTCTGTAGATTAAAACCGATAAGATGAATTATTGTTCCCAGATAACCTTCCAGTGGAAAAAAGAAGTTAAGAGTGGGGGAACCATATCTATAGTTAAGGTCTGATGCCCAGCGCGGAGGAATCTGCCCGCTTGTTATTGCCTTGTAAAACGCTCCTATTCTAACAATTTGAGGCTCACTATCATGGCTTACATACATTTCTTCTCTTAATAAAGGATGAAGAAAGTACACAATAAAAATAATGACCGCACCTATAACTAACAATGTCTTAATATTATTTTTCTTAATCAAAAAGTTGATTTTTTTCATTTTCTTGCCATAAACCACATATTTAAAAATAATTCAAAATATCCTTTTTTTATTTTTTCTTTATTAAACCCTGATTTTCTAATCTGATCTGCGATACTCAAGGCGCTAAAGGAATTTTTGTGGTCATCTATTTCTACCTTGCTAATAATATTAATTCTTGAAAGTATATGAAGTACTGGAACTGACCACTGTGAAGGGGTAGTAACAATGAGTTGTCCATTCTTTTTAAGAACCCGAAAAATTTCTCCTATAACAAATTCAAGGTTTTCAGGTTTAATATGTTCAAATACCGCAAGCATCACTACTACATCAAAGTGTTCTTCTGGGAATGGGATTTTTTCATTTTCAACGTCAATTTGCTTTAAATGAACCTCTTTATCGTTGAATCCTTTTTGGTAAATATACTTATCTATTCCATATTTTTCTTTAAATTCTGTTGATGAAAGAAAATACGGAAAAAGACCACAGCCGATGTCCAGCACCTTACCGGCTCTTAAATTATTATCTATTAAACTATTTGCTTTTTGTGCCCTTAGATTTGACAAAAGATTTTCAAGAACTCCTGTTCCTCTTGTAAAGTTATTGATATTACTCTTCTTCATTAAGTTCTTTAGCAATAAATTCTTGATTAAAAGGAATAAAAAAATATAAGGTTATTCCTTTGGCCAGAAATAGGCAGTAAGAAAAAGCATAGACAAATACCCAAGGTGGCTATTGTGAAAATATCTTGAAAAGTACCAGTAAACAAATAAAAATATTCCGTAAACAAGTATTAAGCGGGAAACCTGGGGGGATTTCTTAAGGTACATTACTAACGCTGTAAAAAGAGGAACACCTATTATTGCTTGCCATATTTGAAATGGATAATATGCATTTACATCCTTGATGAAACCAAATTCGTTCAATAGCTTCCCAAATCCATATCCTGCAATTGGATAACTATGTTGTGTGCTTCCAGATAAATAATTAATAGTACTATCAATAAAGGCCTTTGAATTCCACAAAAGAAAAGGTGCAACTATTATTGCAAAAACTAAAACAAAGGGGATTATTGCTTGAGCAGTTTTCATCCAACTCTTTGTTCTAAAATAAAGAAAGGCTATGTAAAAAGGGAAGAGAGGCCAAGCAGACTGTTTGACAGCAAAAGCAAGAGCGATTGGTATACCTGAAAGGGAATATTTTTGCTTGCAGAGCAGGAATAGGCCTGCAAATAAAAAGGCAAACATAAATATGTCTGACCGGCCTTCAAGAGTATAGTAGACAGTTGCGGGATTAAATGTAAAAAGAGCTATAAAAAGGTGCCTTTTTTCTTGATCTTTAATCAAAAATAAAGTTAGCAATAAAGTAGATAAAAATAGAAACAGCAGAGGAATTCTTCCATCAAAATATCCAATTGTATGGTTGCTCACAAAGTAAAAAGGCAGTGAAAATATTAGATAGAATGGCTCCATAACAAAGTGATAAAGAGCAGGATTTATCTCCGTATCTGAGTAATGCCATTCCTCTAGTGGAGTATTAAAATAGGTTGCTGAATATGGATTTTTACCATCGAGAAGAAATCTAATTGCAGATTCTTGCTGAAGAATAATGTCGTGCACCTGATAGACAGGAGCGGTCTGATGCCTGACAATAATTGAAGACCCAAAAGCACTTCCGATAATGGTAACTACTATTATCCATAGTAATGCTTCTTTGAGTTTAAAATAAATATTCTCTTTAATCTTAATAATATCTATAGAAAGAAAAAGCAGTAAGGCAAGAAATATTAAGCCAAATAACCAATAGGGGGTAGTGCTGGGACTTATTCTTACCTGCATAATAAAAGTGACAGCAAGAATAAAAAGCAGTATAGAACTTAATTTAATTCTTTCCATATTTTTTTCTCCTTATATAAATAATTATTATAGCAAATATCACAATTCCAAAAACTGTGACTCCTGCTCCTATAAAGAATGTTTTTGGTTCATATTTAAAAATCACCGAATGCTTTCCCTTTGGCAAAACTACTGAACGGAATGAATAGTTAGCTCTGTACAACTTTGTTTCTTTACCATCAATGTATGCTTTCCATCCTGGAAAATAATTATCTGATAGAAATAAAAGAGAGTCTTTGTTTGAATTTGTTTTAAACAAAATCTCATTGGCTTTATAATATTCTAAATTAATTATTCCTTTTAATGGTAAATTTTCCCTTAATAACATTGATGGTTCTTCTTCCAGAATCAATGTTTTTGATAAATCTAAATTATTATTAAATAGATTTGCAAGTATTTCTGATGGCTGTTTGGAAATGACATAATTATCTACTAAAAACATCCGGGGAAGTGCGTTTTTGTAATGAAAAATTGTAAAACTATTGTCATTCCAAACCTCCTGGAAACGGCCGTCTATAGTTTTTCCTTTCTGGTCATTTTTGACAATAATATACTTAACACTTAAAAGAGAAAATAATTTTTCTCTATAAGGATCAACAATAAACTCATCAAGACTGTTAAAATTTGAAAATGCTGCGTCAGTTCTTGGAATTTGATTATAATACCTGCCTTTATTTTGTGCGGCATACATCAACTCTCCGTAACGTTTTATATATATTGAGTCATACCCTTCAGGAGAAAATAGATTATAGTAGGCGGCAAGGTTACGGTCAACATACCCCTTACCCAAGCTCCAGAAACGGTTAATTCCAGAATTTTTTGAAAGAGTTAACAACACAGAAACTTCAGGATAAATTAATTTTCTATCTGAGAAATAAAGATACTTATTTGATTGATAAAAAGAATTAAATAGAGATATTAGGATAACACTTATTACAAAAAGTGTTTTTATTTGAATATGAAATAATCTATCCTTAAACTTAAAAGGTGAATAAAAAGACCTATAAATTATCTTCAAAAAATATATAGTAGAAAAGTAACGGGCAAGATTGATTTCTTTGAATTTTAAAAAAAATATAATAAGTGAGACATTTGTAAAAAATATAATTAAAGGTAGAATAAGATTTCTCATTGGGACGGAAGAATAATAAGGAGTAGGATAACTAATGGCTTTATAATAGAAAGATAATATACCAAGGATGGTAAAGACTGCCGCAATAAATGACAGAATCAAAATCATTTTCTTTCTATTTGTCTCCAACAAAAATTTTTCCAAACCATAAACAGAAAGAACCGAAGCACAAAACACAGAAAGAAGAAGGATCCTAGAGGGTAAAACCGTAGATATTAAAGGAAGTTTTAAATGATATAATAATAACCAACTTGTAGGCAAAGAAAAGGCTAAGGAAAAGGTAACAATAAAAGAAAGCTTGAAAAAATTTTCTTTCTTTTTAATATTTTTAAATGAAAAAAGTTCATATAGGACAAATATTAATGCTGATATGCCAAAATAAAATGATTTTTCATAGTAAAAACCTTGTCCCATATAATTATATGCACCTGGATTACCCCAGAAATCAGGTGCAATAAATTTGACAAGATCTGGCATGGTTAAAAAATATGAGTCAAAAATAAATTTTGCGTCAGTACTGCCTCTAGCAGAATAAAAATATGCTTCTAGGCTTGGGATGAGATGTATAGAGCTTAAAAGAAGAGAAACTATGTATGCACTAATTACAAAAAAAATAAACCTTGCCATTTTTTGTTTTGGACTTATAAAATGAAAAAGTGCATATATGAATGAGAATGACCAAACATAAAGGGTGCTCTGAAACCAACCTGATAAAAGAGAAAAAGTTAGACCTATAACAAGCAGCGTAAAAGCCAATGAATTTATTCTTTTTATTAGTTTTTCTAAGGAAAATAAAATAAGTGGTAAAAATAACGTTGAATATACTGACATATAAGACTCTTCCCACCAGACGATCATGTAGCTTGAAAAGGCAAATACTACTGCGCCAAAGAAACTTGTATTCTTTTTACATCCTATTTCTCTAAGGTATAAGTAGGTGAAAATCAGACAAAGAAAGGGCTGAAGGATAATGATGATTGACCAAGCATCTATCTGAGGAAGAACTAAAAATAAAAAACCGAGTGGATGAAAAACTGCAGATTGATAAGTTGCCAAATGGGTATTCCCGGAAAAACTATAAGGATTCCACAGTGGCACATCGAAATTTTTCAGCTGGTCAATGGTAATTTTTTTTAAAGGATAAAAGATTCTTAGATTATCAAACCCTGCTGGCTTATTAGGTGGGCCATTTGGATAACCTTCCCATTCATAAGAAACCCAGGGTTCATAGAATGAAACAAGTAAATTGGAAGGAAAAGGAACTTTATTTTCAAAAAAATACTCCCTAAAAACAATAATTGTTAATAGTGTAAATACTAATATTAAATATTTTTCTGCGGTTTTTCTCATTTTTTCACTACTTCAATATAGAAATTATTAAATTATAATAATCCTAACATAAAATTGTCATCGTGGGACCAATATGTAACCACAGCGATCCCTTTACTGCTTCATAATACTCTCAATAACAAAGATATATTAGTAATATATATTATTTTATTGAAGTTGTTTTTATGATATTCATAATAGTAGTCAACAGAATAATTGAGCAGACTTGAGGAACAAAGATTAATAATGATTTTCTTGAATTTGTTTTATGTAAATAAGATAATACTACTTTTCTTTAACCGATATCCGTGCGGAACGTATAAACTCTGTTGCCCACGTGTAAATATTTTTCTCTTCTAAAATATCAACCATATATCCTATTCTTTCCTTTTTTTCTTTATCGCTCATTTCCAATCCCTTTTTAATAGCTCCTGCAACTTCATCTATATCATATGGGTTTATTATTAAGGCTCTTGTTAAATCTATTGCAGACCCTGCAAATTGAGATAAAATTATCATCCCGGGAGTTTTAGAAAAAGAGGTAGATATAACAAATTCTTTTGAAACTAAATTCATTCCATCATCTCTTGGAGTAATTAAACACAAGGATGCTTTTTTATAATATTCAATTATATCTTTTCTTTCAAATACTCTGCTAACTAAATGAATGGGCATCCAATTTCTTTGAGACTTGTAATACTTTTTATTGATTTCAATTGACAAATCATAGACTTCTTTTTTTAATTTTTTATAACTTGGAATTACTTCTCTTGATGGAGCAAGAATACCCAGATAAGAAACGTTTCCTATATATTTAGGATTTTTCTCAAAGAACCTGTCAATGGCCTGAAGTCTTAGAAATAATCCCTTTGTATAATCCAGCCTATCAACTCCTAGTATGATTTTATTATGCTTAAAGAGTTCATCAATTTCATTTTCTTCTGAAATTTCTACTTTTTTTTCTAAATGAAATATTGTTTTAACTACTTTAATTAAAGATGTTTCATTGTTTGACCCATCAAATGCAAGAGAACTAATAACATCTGTATCAATTCCCATAGGCAAACTTTTTACAGTTGTTATGTTATTGTTGTAATAAATCCTATTTGTTTCCTCATCTATCCTTACTTCAAATTCTCTTTCTACTGTCTCAAGAAAATTTCTTACATGATAACCTCTGTGGAAAGCCAGAAAATCACAAGACAAAAGACTCTCCAATATTTCCCTTTTAAAGGGAAGTATTCTAAACACTTCCCAGGTAGGCCATGGAATGTGCCAGAAAAAAGCAACTACAGAATTTTTGGGTTTGTTTAAGAGCTTTGGGACAAGAGACAACTGGTAATCATTCAGCCAAATAAGACTATTACTCTTTATCTCTTGCTTTACCGCTTCGGCGAATTTTTGATTTACTCTTTTGTAACCCTCAAACCAATCTTGTCTAAATTCAGGTTTTTCAAAAGTAACATGACAAAGCGGCCAAAGAGTCTGATTGGAAAAACCATAATAATATTCTTCTACTTCTTTTTCCGACAAAAATATTTTGCGTAGGGTGTAATCTCCTTGAGCATCATTTATTTTAATTTTATTATTTTTGTCAAGAATTTCCCTACATTCATCTGTCTTACTTCTCCCAATATAAATTCCACCTGAGGCTTTTACAACAGGCTCAAGTGCTACAGAAACTCCGCCAGCAGAAGTCCTGGAAACACATTGAGAATTCTTTTTAAAATGTGATCTGGTTTCTGCATCTGCGACCAATATCAAGTTTGTGTTTTGTTTTAAAAAGATGTCTTTTAAGTCTTGAAAATTTGTCATATACTACTAAGAACAAATAAGCTTGCACGGCTATTTTCTTTATCTACCCCTAGATTATTTCACAGTAACGTTCTATTTTCAACTAGATTGAAATATCTAAGCTATTTTCAAAGAATATCATATATGTTAAGATGTTTAAATGAAGATAGCCTTGGTTGCCAACTGTGTTGAGAGTGTCCCTCCTCTTGGCTATAGCGGAATAGAATGGATTGTTTATTTCTTAGCTTCTGGATTGGGTAAAAAAGGACATCAAGTTGATCTGTATGCTTCAGGAAACTCACGTAAAGAAGATAGCTATAATCTAATACCTATCACCAAAACACACATAAGAGGACAGTCATGGTTTGAAAAAGATTATAAACAAAGAGAGGTGGAAATTATGATGACAATGTCTAAGGTTGCTAGTCAAATAAATCAAAGAAATTATGACATTGTACATAATCATGTGGATAGAGTTTTAATGTATTTTGCAAATTTTATAAATCAAAAGATAGTTACAACGTGCCACAGTGCATTATCTCCTGACTACAGAAGAATTGCATATCTAGATCACAAAGACTATCCATATGTTTCTATTTCCTATAATCAAAGAAGAGACTGTCCAGATCTAAATTTTGTTGCAAATATATATCATGGAATAGATATAGACCAGTTTCACTTCAATGAACATGAGACTGAAAACAATAATGATTATATGGCCTTTTTAGCGCGCATGGTTCCAGAAAAGGGAGTGTTAGAGGCCGCACAAATAGCGCACAAGCTCAAAAAAAAGTTATTGATTGCAGCAAAAGTAGATCCAATAACTGATATTGATTACTATGATCAAGTTAAAAAATATTTTGATAATCAGTTTTGTATTTTCAAAGGAGAAATAAAATCTCAAGAAAGGATAAGTTTTCTAGGAAACGCAAGATGTTTAATTTCGCCGATAAAATGGGAAGAGCCTTTTGGATTGATTTTCACAGAAGCTATGTCAACTGGAACTCCTGTTGTGGCCTTTGCCCGAGGATCTGTTCCTGAAATAATTAAAGATGGAGAAACAGGTTTTATTGTAAATTCTTCACCAGAGGATATAAGAGGAGACTGGATCATTAAAAAAACAGGAATGGAGGGATTATTGGAAGCTGTAGAAAAAGTTTATTCAATGAATAAGAAAGAATATGAACAAATGAGGCTTAACTGCAGAAAACACGTAGAAGATAATTTTACAGTTGAAAAAATGGTTGAAAATTACGAAAATGTCTACAATAAAATATTGGCTAAGACCTTGTGATCTAATTAATAAATCTGTATTTTATTAGTGTCCACATGGCAAGAGGGCCATCTTTTAGAGCGACTAATTTTTTTCCTTCCCCATATCCTCTTGGATTTGTTTTTATATCTATTTCGTGAATTTCAATACCTTTTCTTAAAATTTTTGCGGTTATTTCTGGCTCAAAATCAAAAGATTTTGCTTTTAATTTAATGCCTGCAAGAGCGGATTTGTGAAACACTTTATATCCCGTTTCCATATCTGTTATTTTTTTACCATATAATATTGTTGTTGCTAAGCTTAGAAACTTATTTCCAAAAAAATGAGCTAATAATGGCGTTCTTTTGTTTCCAAACAGTACGGGCTTGGTCCTAAGTCTTGTGCCATAAACAACTTTGGATTTATTCTTAATTATTGGCTCTATAAGTCTGGGTATATCTTTGGGGTCATATTCTAAATCTGCATCCTGAATCAATATCATATCACCTGTTGCGTTTTCAATGCCCGTTTGCACTGCCGCCCCCTTTCCAAGGTTTCTTTTGTGCCTTATAATTTTAAAATTGGAAATTGGAAATTGGAAATTGGAAATTACCGATGCTGTGGCATCGATTGATCCATCGTCAACTACAATAATTTCTTTCCCAACGCCATTCAATTGAACTTTTTCTACTTTTTTCAGTATTTCACCAATTGTTTTTCCTTCATTGTAAGCGGGAATTATTATTGATAGTTTCATTTAAATTTTTGCAGGACTTGCTTGTCTGTTTTAGTGTTTTTTGCCTCTCTTATCCTTTTAAAAATTATAACAGGAATCTTGACTAGTGCAAGAACAAATCCAAGAAAAAAGGGAGTGTCTAGCCTTATTAAAGCACGAAGCAAATGATAAGGCAGCCATAAAATATGTGAAAGAACCAAACTCAAATCAGTAATATTTTTCCAAATAAATATAAATTGATTTCTGTAAGCGTAGGTCTTTATTTGAAAACCGCTGTAATATTTTTTTATTGCTCCCTCAAAGTGCTTATGCACAACCTCACTTCTTTTTTCAAATAATATGTTAAATCCTGCTTTTTGAGCTCTGTAAGATAAATCAATATCTTCCCAGTAAAATGGATTGTATATATTGTCGAAGCCTCCCAGTTTTTTAAAGACTTTAGCATTAACCAAACAACTGCCACCTGAGATCCAAAGAGTATTGTCTCTATCCACTTCTCCACGCTTGTGAATCAAAAATCCTCTTTTCCATGCTCCAACCCCTCTACCTCTAAGTATTGTTTTTTCCCCTTCAATACTTTTATCTAAAAAACCTATGCCAAAAAGATTGTTGTCTTCCATCATGTCCTCTATTGCCGCTTTTAAAAAGTCTTTTTCCGGAATAACATCCGTATTCAAAAATACTAGGTAATCGGCATTTGATTTTAAGGCGGCTTTATTAATTGAGGATGAAAATCCTAGATTTTTCTCATTTCTAATAAGTTCTATTTTAGTTTTGGGATCAATGTCTGACAATGAAGTGATTAATTCTTTGATTTTTTCAAACTCATCGCGGCTTGAACAGTCATCTACGATAACTATCGAAACACCATTAAAATCTTTAACTCTGTCAATAACGAGCGGAAGATTCTTTTCTACCAAACGTAAACCGTTGTAATTTGGAATAATAATATCTATCTTCATACAATTTTCATCTAAAATGTTATTATAATCTTTAGATTACACGGATTTTATTATCCGAGATATCCTTCTGGGTTAGATTTTAGGATTACACGGATCATCTATTTTAATTCATACATTTTATTTCGGGCATTTCAAGGATTAGAATAGCGTTGTGTACATTGTTATTATATGTTCTCCCTCCGGAATAAACAAACCTCTGAAAGTATAGTTAGTTTTATAAATTTTATCTTTTTTTCCATCAATTAATACTTTCCAGGTTGGATAGTACGTGTCAGTAATTACTAAAAATCCACTAACTTCATTTTTTGTTTTAATTTTTATTTCATTCTCTCTGTAATCTAATATTTCAACGCTACACCTTAGGCACCCCTGGGATGCATTCTGCTTTGCGCTCCGGGGGTACAAGGCAAGATCTGAAGTGTGAAATTCTATAACCGCTAATTTAAGAGGGTCAAAGTCTTTTTCAAACATAATATTTAACGCGTCTTTTTTGTTATTCACGAGTTTTATGTTTTCAGTAAAAAATATCCGGGGTAAAACATCTTTATTCTCGTAAATCCGGGTTTGTCCTTCTTGGAAGACTTTGTTAAACTTACCCGAGTTAATTTCTGATAATGAAAGAGTGTATTTAACATTTAAAAGGTCTATTAATTTTGAATCTAGATTTCGTGGAGTGATGATTCTATTAAAACCAAAAGGAGGATCAACATTTGCCCTGTTTCTTTCTGAGGCGGCTATAAATTCAGCGTAAGACGATAAATAGAGAGGGTCGTACCCTTCTATTGATTCCAGCTTGTAATAAGTTGAAAAATTAGGTGGAAAAATTCTTGAATCTAAAGATGCAATTCTAAAAGGTTTTTTTTGACTATTAAGAAATTCTATAACTTTTGTTTCAGGAAAAAGATATGCCTTGTCTGTAAAAGGCTCAAACTTAAATGAAAATCTTAAAAGCTCAAATGATGCAAGAATTAAAATGGCGATAAATATTATTGTTTGGAAAAGATGATTTTTAAAATATTTTACAACTATAATTAAAAAGAAAACTGCAAGAAAAATACTAGATGGAAAAATTAAGTTTCTTTTTGCTGTAGCAATATTTTCAGGTGAAATATTAAACATGCTTAACGAACCTGTCAGAACAAAAATCCATAAAGCGGCGTAAGACAAGCCTACTACAATACTTGTTATTATTGCCTTATTAATTAGTCTAGGATTTTTTATCATCAGATTAAACCCCAAAGAAGACAAGACAGCCAAGCAAAAAGAGGTTATAAAAAGTAGCCTTGTGGGCTGAGAAGAAGAAATAAATGGAATATTTAAAACATAAGGAAGCCCGGCGAAAAAGGTAGGTAGAGAAAATAATAAAGATATTAGTAATGCTGTCCCAAAAAAAAGAGTTTTTTTATCAAATCTAAAAAATATTGCTATTAAAGCGAATATTAATGGAACAGCCCCTACATATCCGCTTAACTCTGCATAATTCCACGTCCCCCAATAATTTAAGGTGGTAGGATTTCCAAAGAAATCTGGAACAAGGAACTGAACAAGATGCTGCCAGGGAATAAACCATCCTTCAGCTTGATAATAGACTTGGTCAACGCCTCTTGCGGATAAGAGAATAAACTGTAGAGTTGGAACCCATTGAACTGAAGTAAGTATTAAGAAGAATGTATTAAGTATTAAGTATGATATAAACAATTTTGTCTTTTTTCCTTCTTTATACCATTTAGCAAAAAAATAAATCGAGGAAAAAATAAAAAGATAAAAAAATATTTGTAGGTGTCCTGCAAAAAATGAGGATGTAAGTGAAAAAAGGAATATCATTGACCAAACAAATAAGTTTTGAGTTTTGAGTTGTGGCTTTGAATTTTGAGCTTTGAGATTTGAGTTTATTTGCTTTTGATAAATAAAGATTTTGTCGATGGCTAACAAGATGAGAGGTAGCCACAATGCCGTATGTATTACGTTTCCCCATTCAAGCCAGGAGATAAAAAAACTTGAAAAACAAAAAGAGACTGTACCTAAATAAACAGCTCTATTATCCAAATTTAAATTTTTTAAATATAAATACATAAATGTGGCGGCAAAAAGTGATTGCAAAAAAATAAAGATTGACCAGGATAAATAAAAGGGCTTGAGGAAAAAAATCAGATTAAATGGATAGAAAAAACCTGTTTGAAAATTGCCAATTAAAGGCTTTCCTGCCATCTCATAAGGATTCCAGATTGGAAGAGTTGAACCTGGAGATGTGTCCAGGGCAAGTTTTTTCCAGGGAAAAGTTTGGCGTACTGGATCTGTAACTAAAAAATTTTTGAATGGAATACCATTTGGATAATCTTTTGAATAATAATCCCTGAAAGGGTGATAAAGGCCGATGATTGTGTCTGAAGGGATAGGCAAAAAACCTTTCAAAAAGAACTGATAAAAAAAAATAAAGACAACTACTACCAATAAGAAATAATATATGTTTTTTTTTATTATCTTTTTCATTGAGCTTGAAATGAAAGCTTACAGCCTAAGTACACCGTTTTACTTAAGTAAACTGAAAACTTCTTGTGAAAATCTTCCGCCGGCAAAATCTAAAGATCTAATTTTTGCTTTTTTTGACATTTTTTCTAACAGCGTACTGCTGTTTATGAGCTCCATTGTCTGGATCCTAAGTTCATCAAGCGTATTCCAGACAAAGCCATTTATTCCGTCTTCAACAATTTCCTTCTGACCTCCTGCATTGATTACAACCGGCACACACCCTGCACTCATTGCCTCCACTGTTGAAATACCAAAATGTTCCGCATATTCTGGATGATTTTCAAGATCTTCACCAAAACCACTAGCGTGCCAATAAATTTTTGATATGGAATACAGTTCCCAAAGCTCTTTATTAGCTTTATTAATCATAAATTTTATTGGATAACCTTTTGTTTTTGCCTGCATCTTCTCAAAGCTATTTTTATCCTCTTCCTGAAGCCCAACTGCAAGAATAAAGCTCCATCCTTTCAGCCCTTTATCAATCATATCCTTAAACACATCAATCATTACATTCTGCTTCTTGTAATCATCATTTCCTACATTTCTTGCTCTAAATCTACCAACGTGTAAAATAGTATTTTCTTTTTTTATATCTTTTGCATTAATATCTATTGGTGGATACAAAACCATAGTCTTTATTTTAAAATCTTTATCTATATATGACTTTGTATAATAAGAATTACAAAATATTTTACTTACTTTAAGGAACTTAAGTCTTGTTTTAAGATCAATTTTAATCTTTGGAATTGGAGATTGAAAATGTATAAGGGTTCTTCTTGAAAAAACCAAAGGAATACTTCCATCACTTAGAGCAATAATTACATCAAATTCTCTTGTTTTTAAAGCTCTCTTTAAGAAAGGATATTTTGGAGAAAAAATATTCTCAGACAAATTAACTTTAGAAAGATCTATTGCAAATCTTTCAAAGATTTTATCAAAGTCTTCTTTTTTGTCCCAAAAGACTGTGACCTTGTGTTTTTCAGAAAGGCAGGAGGCAATACTCATCATGTATTTTTCTCCACCCCCTAAATCATCAAGGTAGGGATCATAAATTCCAATTCTCATATCGTTTATAGCTATATAACCTTCTAGGTTTGGATTCACACTGATTTTAGCGCTATCCGCAGCTTACCTCACTAAACTTATTCTGACGCGCTACGGACTGCGCAGATTTATTACTTATCTGTGCAAATCAAAATACATAAGCCATTAAGGATTTTAGCGGATAAAAATCCGTGAAACCAAGCTGAGCTTGGTGTAATCCAAAGACTATAGTATTGTTAAAGCTATATATATATATCTATTTTATCAAGTATTGATTGTCATTAAAAGTTCTGATATAGTGATTACAGGACAGGAGAAGAATTTATGTTTGATTTCCAACCAAACGGGTTTACTTTCTTATTTTTCATAATTTACATTTGGACAATATTCTGGAAAGCTGTTGCTCTTTGGAGAGCGGCAAAGAATGAACAGAAATATTGGTTTATAATATTTATTTTACCCATCAACACAATGGGAATTCTTGAGCTTATATACCTATTTAGGTTTGCCAAAAAAAGATTAACTCTTGAACAAATAAAAAGCTGGTTTTCAAAACCCCAATCATAATTATTTCTTCATTTCCTGTTTTTCCCATAGCTTTGCATAGGTTATAAAAAGAGAAAAGGCTTGATACATTGATTCAATAAAACCTTTTGTACCATTTTTGTAACCATTTTGTTTTACATATGAATCTAGAAAGCCGGTACCAATCACTCTTATAAATCTTAAAATATTCATTTTAGGGTGTTTTGCTTTTATTCTAAGATCCGCCTCATAATCTGACCATTCATTTGTTTTTTCAAGCATTTGACTTAAATTTTTATGAGTAAAGTGTAAAATCGGAGAAGAAATTTCTCCAAACTCTCCCTGTACCCGAGGTGTTTCATGTAACATTCCGCTCCATCCTCTAAACGATTTTCTATAGAAAAGTCTTTGCACCTTGTCTGAGTAATCCCAATCTTTATTTAAAAAATAAGTCTTTCTTCTCACATAATATCCGCCATATCTACAAGTTGGATCAAAATCTTTAATGGTTTTTTTTATTTCTTTATTGAATTCTTCTGTTGCTTCTTCGTCTGCATCAAGATATAAAATCCAGTCTCCTTTTGAGCTGTCAAAACCAACATTTCTTTGTTTTGAAAAGTCTTCAAACCTATTCAAGAGTATACTTACACCATATTCTTTTGCGGTTTCAACAGTTTTATCAGAAGAATATGAGTCTATGACTATTATCTCATCTGCTAAATCTTTGATGCTTTTTAAGCAGTCGCCAATTGAGTTTTCTTCATTTTTTGTAATGATTAGTATTGAGAGCATAATAAACAATCTCAAAACTTAAATCTCAACCCCGATTAAATCGGGGTCAAAGCTCAAAACTAAAACTTAAAGCTAAAAACTTTGCAATAATAGTATAATAAGTTTTGATTTTTAAACTTTGGTTTTGACTTTTGAGTTTTGCATTTTTCGCTTTTTTATTATAACAGTAAATCCAACAATTCCAAGTAAGCCAAGGATTGCTAAAAACACTCCAATCCTAAAACTTAGAGGATTATATACAAATTTAACATTGTGTTGTCCTTTTGGAACAATGACAGCGCGGAAAGTGTAATTTCCGCGGTATATTTTTGTTTTATTCCCATCTATATAAGCTTCCCATCCAGGGTAATAATTATCAGTCAGGAGAAGGATTGAACTGGAGACTGCATTGACTGTCACATCTATAGAGTTGGGCATGTATCTTATGATTTTTGCCTCACCTGCTGGAATTTTTTTACTTGATTCAATATTTGGCTCTTCTTCAAGAATAACTTCTTTGCTTAAATCAAAGCTGTTATTAAATAGAGTTTTTAAAATCTCTTCTTCTTGTTTAATCACCTTGTAATTATTTACTAGAAAAGCTCTTGGGAAAGATTCTTTATTCTCATAAACCTGATATTTTCCATCTTCAAAAATAAGCTTGAACTTGTTTGGGTAATTCCAGTAAGGAAATGTCCACCCTACTCCATTATCTGATGTCTTATGCAATATATATCTTACCCCCAATAAATCAATTGCTTTATCTGTATAAACTCCGCTCCTTGGAAAATTTACAACAGAGCGTCCCGACTCACCAAACTCACCTCTTTCTATGTAGGCGGCAAATTCCCCATATCTCTTAAGATAGATTGGGTCATAGCCTTCCAAAGAAGGAATGTTGTAGTAAGCTGATAACTCAGCACCATAATTGCCAAGAGCACGGTCTGCTGATGATATTTGGGGAAGAAATTTTGTGATAGCGAGGCTTGGGAAAACACGGTCCCTTGGATCAAATGGCATCCATTTACTTGAGAATCTAACCAAGTCAAACGATATTATCAGTAAAATTGTGATAGATAAAAGAGCTGTTATATTTTTCTTTTGTTTAATTATGTTAGGCAATGAATTGAAATAGGGCAAGGAAAGAAACTTGATAATTTTGTTAATTAAAAGATGAGAAATTATTACAAAGAACCCTAAAGTAAATATTATTGTAGGAAATATAAGGTTGCTTTTTGCAATATGTATTTTTGAGGGGTCAGGAATTAGTTTCAAAAATACAACAATCCAAAGAATTGCAAAAATAACAAGAGAACTGATTATCCAGTAAATATATTTCTTCTGACTATAAGTTTTTTTAATAACTTCATCAAATCCAAATCCTGCCAAAACTGCAACTGAAAAACTGAAAACTCCAACAATCCTACTTAAAGAGCTGGTGGAGATAACAGGAATATGCATATTAACTACAATATTAACAATCACAGTATCAACAGCAAGAAAAAATGTGCCTAAACAAATAATGACAAAGAATCCGGTGCTATAAAACTTTCTACTAAAAGCAGCAAGAATTGCTAAAAGTAGGGGAATTACACCTGAGTAAGCATTCCATTCTGCGTAATGACCAAACCAGTCGTTGCGTGTGACAGGATTACCGTAAAAGTCTGGGGGGAAAAAGGTCAAAATATAATTTAGGGGTATTGCTTCATGTTTTTGATAAAGCAGACTTCTAAAAGTTTGCGAGTATGATTCTATTGAAGGAAGTATTTGAGGAAGAGATAGCAAAAGACCGAAGAAGGCATAAAGTATTAGGTATAAAGTATTAGGTACTTTTTTTGTAACAGCAAATTTATAAATGATGTAGGCTAAAACTGTAGCAAAGAAGTATAAACTGATTTGAAAGTGTCCACTAAAGAAGGATAAGGGAATAGTTAAAGATAAGAGAACTAGATACTTTGTTTGTTGAGTCTGGTGAAATTTTTCTATACCTAAAAGCGCAAGCGGCAAAAAAAGAAGAGCATATCCAAGTGTTCCATAAGCCATCCAGACGGTTATAAAACCGCAAAACATGAAAGAAATAGAAGAAATAAGGCTTCCAATTTTACTTACTTTTAAGCTTCTGACAAATACGTAGGTAAATATTCCGGCAAGCAATGGCTGTAATAAAACGAGCAAGCTCCAGGCATCAACAAAGGGAAGTAAAAAAAATAATAAGTTGAAGGGTGAGAGAACAGCAGATTGGTAGTTTGCTAAATGAACATTTCCTACAAAACTATTCGGATTCCATAGAGGTATTTGGCCCATTTTCCAGGTTTCTATTGTAAAATGCTTCCACGGATATATTTGAGTGACAACGTCTGGCATTGCATTATTTTTAATTGGCCCCCAAAATTCTTCATATGAGCTCCAGGGAGGGAAAAAATTTACCTGATAATCAGAAGGGTATGGAATTTTGTTATTGAAAAAGTAGGGATAAGAAAAAATAATCCATAAAATAAAAATAAAAAATATTGGTAGAAGAGAGATAATCTTTTTTTTCATTATTTAGTTTTTTTTTGTCTTTTTAACGAAAATACGTGGGCGCCATAAACCAAAATGGTAATAAACGAAATTAAAGATAAGATATTTGATGCTTGCCTGAGTTTTGTTTCGGCAAAAATAATTTCTACTAAATGTTTTCCCTTATCAACATAAAAAGTTATAAGACCTCTATGTCTTGGGTCTTGGAATTCAACGTTAACAGGTTTTCCATCAACAAAAACTGCCCATCCGGGAAAATATAAAGTATTTTCCCTAACTCTGGCACTATCTACTGGGGATTCTATAATATATCTATGGTCTGTCGAACCTCTAAAGATTTCTTTTATGTTGCCGCTACCTTCTATAATTTCAATTCTACTATTAGGTCTTTTTTCCATAAATCTTACAGACCATTTAGGTCCACTTTCTCCTGTATCTGTCGTGCCATTGTAAATGGATTTAAAAAAGCTGTCTGATAAGTAAAGATAATCATTTGCCCGCCAATAGTCTTTGTTAAATATAATTACGGATGCCAAAAAAATGATTAAAATAATCTTTTTCATTTTTTTATTTTCAATAACGTAAAAAGCAATTGCTGCTAAAAATGAGGACATAAAAACAACAACAGATAAAAGTCTCCAGGGAAATTGAAATTTTTGTAAAATAGTAACTTTTTGCCAAATTATAATAGATTGATCCAACATGAGAACTAATGATATTAATAAATACATAAGAGACAAAATGTATAACATAAATATTTTTTTGCTTTTATGGAATAATTTAATAGCAAGAAATACTGAAAGGACAGTACCTATTAAATGAATTATTCCTATTTGAACACTTAGATCTTGACTCCCGCCGTAACTCCAAACAGAACTAAACAACCGTGGAGCATTAACAAAATGATTTGCATACTCACCTTTTGTCACTATGTCTCTCAGAGTATATTTCCCTTCAAAAAAAGCGGGAACCCAAAAATAGGATGATATAAGAAATCCAAAAGCAAGAAATGATAAGCTTTTTATCAAATAATTCACATCTAATCTTGATAGTTGTGATTTAATCAAGGAACTATTAGTCTTTATCTTCTTATCAAGAGATAAGTATAGAACGTAAAAGAATATAAAGGGAAGAAACATAAGGCTGATTGCATTATGAGAAAGAATAAAGCCTGCAAGCGAAAAAGCAATACCGATAGAGTAAAAATATTGTTCATGGCTATTTGATGACTTAACCTTGAAAAGCTTAAGCAAGAAATATAATAGTAGTGGAGGAAAAATGAAAGCAGTATGTTCCCCAATTGCTCCCCTAACATAAAGGTCTACAAATCTATAAGGAGCAAAAATATAGAATACTCCCGCAATAAGTGCTGATGCCTCTCCAAGAAAATTTCTAACCCAAAGATACATTGCAAGCCCGCTCAAAATGAAGCTTAAGCCAAATACAATTTTTAGGGAATCTGTCAAAGAAAAACCTATAAAGTGAAACAGAGAACTTGCATAAGAGGGCAAGGGATAAAGAAACATAAGTATTGGATGTCCATAACCCCAGTTGAGATTAGCCGCCCATCTGGGAATAAAGTTCCCTTCTGAAAAAGATTGATAAAAGTTAGCAATCCGGGCCACGTGATCTTGACCATCATGGGTTAAGGGTAGACCCGGATGAAAAAGATCAGTGAGAGGAATAAGGGAGAACAATAGGATTAAGATTAAACCAGTATATGCGCCGATCTTTTTTTGAAATTTGAATCTGGTTAAATCGGAGCTGAAATTATTCTTCATAGCTTCCTTTACCAAGCTTACCAAAGTAAAAGTCGGCAACTGCACGTCTTTGCCAATCTCTACCTTTTAATAATATCTTTACACTTTCTTTTAAGACGGCGAGTTTTGATCTTAATGGAGCGTATTTTATTGAAAATAAAATTCTATTGCGAGTAATATAATAATCTTGAAGTTTTGAACCTGATCCTCCAGCTGAACCTGCGTTTTTGTGCCAGACTATAGCCTTTGGATTAAATAAGATTTTGTAACCTGCTTTTTTTGTTCTTTCACTGAAGTCACTATCCTCATAATAAAGGTAATAATTTTTGTCAAAAGCTCCAATTTTTTCAAACACTTCTTTTTTAATCAACATACAGCAGCCGGTTGCAAATTCAGTTTCTTCTGTTTTATCAAACTGATTATGATCAACTTCATCCACACCTCTATGATGACCAATGACATTTTTCCAATCTATTTCTCCCCCCGCATACCAAATAACTTTTCCTTTTTCTTTTTCTTCATACCTGTCTTTGTGAAATTCGTATCCGGGAGCAAAATATATCTTGGGAACTACTATACCTATTTTGTCACTTGATTCAATTGTTTTTATCAATTCAACAATTAAATTCTTGTCTATTAAAGTATCATTATTAAGCAATAAAATATATTCTGCACCCTCTTCAAGTGAATACCTTATTCCGATATTGTTCCCTTCTGCAAACCCTAAATTTTCTTCACTTCTTATTATGTTCAATTGTCCTTTATTTAATTTTGAATTTTGAATTCTTGCTCTGATCTTTGCCGAAGGGTTGAATTTTGAATTTGAACCGTTATCTACTACTATAACCGATAAGTCAAAGGTAGATGTATTTAAGTTATTTATTGACTCTATACATTCAGCTGTATCTTTTTCATTGTTGTAACTTAATGTTACTATTGCTACTTTTTTCATATCCATTAATAAAGAATTTATTTAAGTTTTCTGGTTATGTTTTTTCTTTGAAGGCGGTAAAATATCTTTTTAAAGGGATTACTGGCTTGCTCTATCAAAATGGAAAGAAACCAATATCTTATTTCTAGAGCAATCTTTATAAATTCTTTATATACCTCTTTTAAAAAGGTTTTATTATTTTCCTCTGTGAATCCTTGTTTTTCCCAAATTTTTACAAATACAATCTCTGCATAAAATGCCTGAAGAATACTCAATACTAGTCCATGTAAACCATCCCTATACCCTTTTTGAGCAAAAAAGGTCTTTATAAAATCCTTTGCAGGAAATCTTATGGCATCTAACCAAATAATTTTTCTGCCTGAGGACAGTACCTGTTCTGTTTCATTATCTGTGTAAAGACCTATTTTATTGATAAACTGATCAATGGATGAATAATTAATGTGCAATATTGACTCTCTGAGTTTTTCAGTTTCTCCTTGAACCGTGAGATATTCGTGGACGTGTTGTTCTGGGAAGCTTCCCTTTCCTTTTTTAAACAATCTTAACTGGTAATCCGGCCACCACATATCATTTTGAATCCATTTTCCAAAGATCATATTTTTTCTTGGAATCCAGTAACCCTGAATTGGCTTGTGGCTTGTGACTTGTGACTTGCAGCCGATTACTTCCCTAATCTCGTTTGCAAGTTCTGAAGTGACTCTTTCGTCTGCGTCGAGGTTTAAGATCCAATCACAACTTGCTTTTGTGAAACCATAATTTTTGTTGATATTAAGCATTGGATTATTGGGATGGGTAAAAACTTTATCCGTGTATTTTTTTGCGATTTTTAATGTGTCATCCTCTGACGTGTTGTCTATAAAAATTATTTCATCCGCAAGATCCCTAACTGACTCTAGACAGTCTTTGATATGTTTTTGCTCATTATATGCAGATATGACAACAGAAAGATTATTTTTATTACTCATGTGCTTTTTATAAAAATTAACTTAACCCCTTGAAATAATTCTTCTTTGGCTAAAAGATATATGTTTATAACATATATCAATCCTGAAATGAAAACAACCACTATTAGACTTATCATGTTTGAAACTAGCAGCTGCGCACACCAATAAGCAAATACGCTCATTACCACAGTTGATATTAATGGTTTGTAGATATTTTGCAACAAATCAAACTCAACAACTTTCTTAGCCAGGCGGATAGTGATAACGATAGTGAAGGTGATTAAAAATGATGCAATCGCAACTCCATTAAAACCAAAAATATAAATAAACAAGGGCGTTAGAGTCCATGTGAGTATTGTCCATAAAGTCATAAGCTTTAAGGTTGTTTTCACTTTTCCTGAAGAATCTAACAAGGTAATTAAGATCCCGGAGATTGAAGAAATAAGCGCGTTAAGACTAAAAAAAGTTAGGCTTACCAATCCTAGTTCCCATTTACCCTGCCATCTGGGAAAATACTCAACTAGATAAGGAGCAAATATTATCACTCCAGATAGAATTGGAAACATTAAAAGACTTACATAAAAAAACGATTTATTTATTGCTACTCTTAATGCTTCTAAATTATCTTGTATCCTTGAATAAGTTGAAAAAGTTACCTTTGTGACATTATCAACCACTGAACGGTATGCAAAAAAAGCGTTTCTTTGCCCAAATCCTATGTAGCCAATTTCCTGGAATGTAAGTATTTTTGCAAGAAATATTGTGAGAAAATCATCTTTTATGGTAGCTAAAATGTTTTTACCCTGAAACTGGATTCCGTATTTTAAGTGCTTTAAAGATTCTCTATATATTCCAATACGTATTTTCCAGGGAGAAATATAATAATAGGCAGGAATGCTTACTAGACTTGAGACAAGAAATCCCCATATATAGCTTTTTAATCCTTGGTTTGCTACCAACAAAACAATAAGCAACATATTAAAAACAAAAGATTCTATTATTTGAGGGATAATAAGTTTGTCAAACCTAATTTTTCTTTCAAGCTGAACTGATGGAATAACTTTGAATGAAGAAAGAAAAACAGTGAATACCAATACTAACAAAAGCCATATGGAGGTCTCGCTTAGTTTGAAGTATGAAGATATAAGGTCTCTTGCAAAAAAGAGAATTATTAAAGCAAGAAGTGTAATAACTACCTGAATTGTAAAAAATGTTGTTGTATCTTCTTTCTTTAATTCATTTTTTTTCTGCACAAGAGCTGCTCCCAAACCAAAATCTGTGACAAAACTTACCACACGCTGCATTGCAATTACCACGGCATAAATTCCGAACTCTTTTGGCGTTAAGTAGGTAAATATCACCAAAGAAGTAGCGTAGGAAATAATGTTGAGAAAAAAAGAGCGGGAAATTAAGGCAGCTATTCCCCGGGCAGATCTTTTGCCAATTGTTTCAAAGTTAGATTCTTGCATTTTTTATATCTAGCCATAAGGTTAAACTTTCAAGGATAGCCCTGACTATAACAAAAATATTTGCTCCACTTTGATCACCGTATTTTCTTGGATAATGACTTACCTCAACCTGTTCTATTTTTAGATTTTTGTTTTTGGCTTTTGCAAGTATTTCTGTAGTTATCATTGCCCCTTCCGATCTTAAAGGCATAATTCTTTCAACTGCTTCTTTCTTAAACATTTTAAAAGCACAATCTATGTCTTTAAAATAAAATCTAAAGAAGATATAGTCCCATATCTTCAACAAATTCATTAAAAGGTGCCTGACAGGATGATCTTTTCTTTCCCTTCTGTATCCTATGACAATATCAGCATTATCAATTTTTTCAATGAATTTTGTAACCTCCTGAAAATCAAATTGCCTATCACCGTCTGTAAATACAATATATCTATATTTTGAGTTTAAAAAACCTTCTTTTAATGCTGCTCCATATCCCCTATTGGGAGAATGACTTACAACTTTTAAATTCTTGTTCTTTTGCGCAAGTTTTTGGGCCTTTTCAAGGGTATCATCTGATGATCCATCATCAACCATAACAATTTCCCACTGATCTGCCACTTTTTCAGCAACTGCGACAGCGCTTGTGACTACATTTTCTATGTTTTTACCCTCATTCCAGAAAGGAAAAAAAATTGAAAGTTCAGGAAGCTTTTTTACCATAAATACTTTTTGACAGATATGTTACCGTGATTTTTTGGTTTCACAGATTTTTAATCCGCACAAATCCCTGTCTACCGATAGGCAGACTTAAAGACTAACGTTTGGATTTTTACAGACATTTGTGCCTGTGTAATCACGACCCCCTAGAAATCCGTTTCTGCCTGATATTTATTATACCAATAACAACAATCAAAATTCCAATAATTGTTAGCATATTTGCTGTTTTTTGTACCTTTGTACCCTCAAATCTAATATTTACAAGCCTATGTCCCGGTGAAACATTAAGGATATATCCTTTATTTGTTATCATAGCTTCTTCTTTTTCATCAGAAGTAATTTTCCATCCAGGGAAATGAGCAATATTTATATATAACCTTGTTGGTTTCAGGGCTTCAAAATCAAGTGCAATATTTTGCGTATTATCAAGTATGCTATTTATCTTCACTTCTTGATCAAACTCAAATCTTTTTTGGACAATTTCTGTTTGATTTTTTGGTTTAAAGAAGTCTCTTGGCATATATTCATCTGATATTTTTGAAGTTTCCCATTTTATATGATTTTGATTGGTATAATAATCTGATGGACTTAAATAATAAGATTGGGGATTAAAGAGTTTAAGATTATAGCCAATTGTTAAAATGACTATTAAAGATACTATTAAAAGATGTATTTTTTTACCTATTAATGTCTCAGTTTTTAAAACCATAAACCCTGCGGCTATGGAAATAAAAAGACCTGCAAAGTTTAAAAATCTCCAAGGGTATTGTATAAAGGACATATTTGGAACGAGATTCCATACAAATGATGAGTAGGATGTAGACATAATCAGGGAGATGAAAAAAAAGACGATAGACAATAAATAAATATAATCTTTCTTTTCAAGTTTCATTTTGTTTTTCAGCCTGATGGTAAACAGTATTAATAGTGACAAAAATGCAATGGCTATATTTAATTTTCCAATCTTAAAACTCATGCCATCCAGACAACTTTTTGTAGATCCACCATACCCCCAGGCACTATTCCAAAATTGATCTAGACAAACAAAGTGGTCAGAGAAACTTGCTCCTCCACCAATCTGGGAAGTAACATTAGTGTAATTCATTTCAAGAAGAGCCGGAATTGAGTAAAATGAAGATAATAGAAAACCTACAAACAGAGCTATAAAATAATATGAAATGAGCTTTAAATTAAAATTGGATACTCCGAACAATACTAGAACCAAAGGCATAAGTATTATTAAAAGCATAAATGAGGTTAGATTGTGGGATATAATTACCAATGCCACGGAAACTGCAAGAATAATCAACCATTTTAAGCCACTGTTTGTCTGGGGTTTTTCTTTGAAAATTAAAAATGTTTTAAAGATTCCAAGAAATACTAATGGTAAAAATGCATAAGCAAAAATCTCATCTAAATCTCCTCTTACATAGATATTTATTGCATGGTAGGGGAAATATAGATAAATAATTGCGGATATCAAACCTGGTAATTCTCCAAATATTTGCTTAATAAATATGTACATAAACACTCCTGACAAGATTATTCCTAATGCAAATATAGCTTTTGTGGCAACTAAGGCGTTTAATCCTAAAAAGATAAACATAGAGCCAAGATAATAAGGAAGAGGAGAATAAAAATTAAAAATTGGATAACCATACCCATATCCCAGATCTTCTACCCATCTAACCGGAAAAAATCCATCTGAAAGACTTTTGTTCATTTCATATACTCTCTCTATCTGAGTATTGTCATGAATAGGAAAAAATCCAGGGTGAAAAAGAGGGAGAATAGTACCAAGTGACAAAATGAGTACTAAAATTAAAGACCAATATGATTTCACAAAAGCCATACTGACTCATATTATACTAATTAAAAGCTAATAACAAAATAACCTCATGGATAGATATCGAGAGTAGATATCGAGGTCTCACCTCGATAGGCACAAATAGAGGTGAGACCTCGATGTGCTCGATGTAGTTCTCCAGTTAAGGCTACACCTTCTCTTAAGATGTAACCTTTGTAAAAGAAGTTTAATTCTTTTGATTTTCGAGGCAGATTTAACAACCTTCTAGCAGTTATGATATAGTAAGTATATGGAAGAGCATGTTGATGATCAGAGGAAACAGAGACCTGTAATTCAAAATGAGTGTCATAAACAAGCTGAAAGCGAAGAAAATTTACCTCCTTTGGATTTTAAACTTGGAGAAGATCCAAACTATTATCAAATTGACTTATTAAATAGTCTCTTCTTGACTGCCTCTAGTAATGAGGCAACAAAAGTTGATATAGATGATTTCAGGGGTATCGAGACTGTGCATGCATTAAAAATGCTATCAGAAATATTCCTTGATAATGTTGATATAAGTAGAGATGACCTATCAGTTATTACTCGGAGGTTTATGGATAAAGTTGTTCCTAATCCTCCTGAATGGGATAAACCCTCTCCTGGATTTGAAAACTTTCCAATGCCTAAAAGTTGGAGATCGATACCTCTTTGGGAAAGAGCTTGGGAGGAAAATATTGATCTACAGAAAGTTGTCTGCGATGTAATACTACAAAGGGCAGAAAAAGATACACATCAAGCTGGAAATAGCAAGGATTTAAATATTGTTAGACATGCCCGTGAATTGCTTCGCTTACCTAGCTATGATTTTTTATCAGAAGATTATCAAGGAACTTCATCTGCTGCTCTTCCTGGAATTGGGCAAGCTAGAGGGAAAATATGCTCATTAGTAAAATTAAAAGAGTTAGGAATTGTTAGAAGAACTGGGGAGGGATTTAAGGGTGGTGCAAACTTGGAATCCTCCAAAGACGGGATTTCTGTTTCAAGATGGTTTGAAATGGGAGATGCGTATTCTTCCTTATGTTGTGATGCTTACCATCGAGACCCAGCAAAAGAAAGAATTGAGATTGAGAGATTAAAAACAAGCGCAAACTATTTACGAGAAAAATTAAATAAAGCTGAAATTTATGAAGACCATTATGACGATATAAAAATTGGTTTAGATTTAACGCTTGCCAAGATAGCATTCTTAGAAGAAGAGTTAGCAGAGTTAGAAGTTCATCCTCCCGAAACAGATGACCCACCTTTTCCAATTGTTTTTGGGCTTAAGGATTTACCCACTATTAGAGCAGAGGACTTTCATGCATCACGGAGAGTTGGTCATGAGATTGATTTACACTCTCAATTAGGTGCAGCTTACGCTACTATTGAACAAGTACCTTTTATAAGGTCCTGGCTGCAAAAATTAAATATAGACAATGTTCAAGTTTATCCTTTAGAATCAGTCCGTCTCATTAGAAAAATAAATCCACAATGGGATTGGATTCGGAAAAAAGTAGATAATTTTGCTACAGGACACACAGCTATGCTTAAATCCTACGCGGTTTAATACACAAGAAGTTTGGAATAGATGGACACATCCGGGATTGAGAAGGGGGGAATCAATTGTTTTTTGAGTACTTAGCGAATATCAGAATTGCGAAGACAGAGATTATAGACAGTAGATCTGCAAAAATTCTTATTGGGGTTTCTGAGAAAATTAATTCGATTTTGTGATTACCTTTTCCTACATTTGTTTCAATTAACCCTTTTTCATTTGAATAATCTATGCTACCCTCTACACCATCCACATATATTTTCCAGCCTGGATAATAAATTGTGTTAATTCTTACCTTGGAATCTGTGTCCGAGCTGTAATCAAATATAACTTTTTTGGAGTTGTTATAGTAAAGATTATTTATTTCACCTCTTCCCTGAATTATTTCCACTTTGTTTTTATACCGCTCAATCGGTTTTGTTTTCACCCAAACTGGCATATATTCATCTTTTACTGTTGTTGTTGCTTCGTTTGTTGAATAAAAACTATCAATATTGCTTAAAAAATTAGAAGGCTTAATATATTTATATGAAGATAATGATAATAAAACCAACAAAAGAATAACAGCTAAATATCTATATCTCCCCCTGAGTGATGAGACCACGTATGCAGCTAAAAAACTTATTCCTAGAATTAGATAAGACAGTAACCTAAATGGAAACTGAATAAAAGAGGATGGGATAATATTCCACACCGGAAGACTAATTTCCAAACTTAAAATTATTGACAATGATGAAATAATAATAAAAAAGAGAGTAATCCAACGGACGCTTCTTTTTGAAACCTTATCCCAATCCTTCAATAAGATTATTGATGACATCAATAAAACAGCCACACTGGAATAACTTACTAAATTAAAGTTAACAAAGTATTCTTTAACACTTGATACTTGTGTGTTTGAAAAGTTTGTATAGGAAAGCTCTATAACTGCAGGAATCCAATAAAAGGCGGACAAACCTAAAGCCAATACCAATATACTAGCATATTGGTATATTAGTGAACTATTAAACTTTAATGATTTCATATGAAAAAAGATTATATAGAGCACGATAATTGGCAAAAACAGCATTGCAAGCGTGTTATGAGAAATAATAAGAAGTGATACTCCAAGAGTTAAAAATAAAATATTTTTTCTTTCTATCATCCATAAAATGAAAGGGACAACAGCAAGAGCCATAACTTCTCCTATCGAACCACGGCTATACAGATCAAACAAGTGGTAAGGTGCATAAAGATAAAATAGGGCTCCGATAAAGGCAGGCAAGTTGTTAAAAATTTTTCTAAGCCAGAGGAAAGAAAATATTGAAGAGCTTAACATAAACATTGCAAATAAAATTTTGATTGTGTCAATAAAATTTATTCCGATAAGATGAATTGGGGAAGCCAAATACATAAATCCTGGATAAAGGAAGTTTGCTACAGGGTAACCATATCCATGGTTTAGCCTTCCAAGAAATCTTATAGGAAACTGACCATCTTTAAGCGCTTCGTAAAAGGCTGAGAACCTAATAATCATCCATTCACCATCATCAGTCTGAAAAAAACCAGGATAAAAGAGCCAGACAATTGCTGGGATTGATAGACAAATAAGAAGAATTAGACTGAGCAGTAATTTATTATTTTTTTTCAACAAGTACATAGGCAATTTCCTCTATTGGGAACTGGATAATCTCCTGTCCCAGGGAAAATACAACCGGTTTTTTTGGATAATAAACAGCCTTTAAAGGTGGAACTTCAAGCGGCTTTCCTTCTGTCGTGGTGACATACAGTACCTTCTCTCCAGGCTTGTCATAACTTGACCAGTCAATATCTTTAAATTCATATTTCCCAAAAGACTGCACCTTACTAAAACCTTCGGAGTCATCGGGAAGCCTTTGGACGGTTCCTTGAAACTCAGATGGATTAAACCTGGAATAAAAAAGAAGAGAAGAATACATAAAGCCTGCTTTGCTATCAAAAATTATTTTACTATATTTATGTTCATTTTCTTTTATGTATAGAGATACTTCTTTATCTGCCAGGCGCCAAGCTTTGGCGTAATAAATTGGGAAACGGACATAATAAGAATAGAAATAATATATTAAGTTATAGAAAAGAAAACCTACAAAAATCAAGGATATCCCAATTTTTAGAAAAGATGGTTTTATGGATTTAGCCCAATTTATTAAAATAAGCACACCTAGTGCTGAAAACACTTCCAGTGAAGAAATTAGAAAGAAGCTTCTAGTTGCATGTGGAGCTTCACGGGTTAAGCTTGCCGCCATAATAACAATTAGAGCCCAAAATATGAATAAATTGTATTTTGAGCTTTTTTCTTTTACGATTTTAATTAATCCAAGAATCACAAGAGGAAACTCAAACAAATACAACTGTCCAATGTTGCCGATTCCGTGATTCCCGTGCGATGAGCCCGATATAAAGAAAAATGCTGGAGAAAAATAGGAAATAATATTTTGCAGATATTTAATAAATATAAGCTCTGGAGTATTAAAGAAAAATTTTGATAACGGCACATCTACAAAATAACTTCTAAGTTCAATCATTGGGGCAAGAACAGAAGCGCTTGAAAAAATTAATGTTCCTGATGCAGAAGATATTCCTCCACTTGCCAATAGCGTCTTAACAAAGGGAACAAGCATTACCACTGAGATAAATGATGTTATAATTATTTCAGTTTTTGAGATGTTTTTAATTTTTTTGATATTTAATATTAAGAGCAAGAGATAAAAAGCGGGAGATAAAAGCCTGGTGAGATTATAGGAATAAAGACTGATTATAAACAATAATGTTCCTGATGCAAATTTTCCTTTTGATCCACCATTGAAGGCTTTTTGAAGAATTAGCCCTCCCAGCAGAAACAAAAACAGTGAAATACTTACCTCAAACGTTGCCCTATTATAGTGCAAAGACCAAGGATTTAAAGCAAATAACCCAACAGCAACAAGTGAAAGATTCTTATCTCTTGTGAATTCTTTAACAAAAAAGTAGAAAACTACAACAGATAAGAATCCAAAAAAAGCAGAGGGAAAACGGACGGCAAATTCATTAAGACCAAAAAGCTTTATTGGAATAGTATCCAGGTAAATATAAACAGGAAGTTTATAGTCTCCAAAAGACTTAAAGTATAAGGGTAAATTTTCCCCGTACTCATCTTTTCCTGTTTCAATTATTGAGTATGCGTTGTAGCCTATTGCTGATTCATCTTGATAGAAGCCAAAAGGAACTTCACCCAGTTTGTAAAAACGCAAGATAAAGGCTATTAAAAATATAAAAATTAAGATTAATAATCTAGCTTTATTTTGCATATAACTTTTTTCTAGAAATCATAATGAGTGCAAAAAGCAACAATAAGCTTATTATAGATATTTTATAACCTAAATTAAAGGATCCAGGCCAGTATTCAAGTATAACCCTATGTTTTCCTTTAGGAACTATTACTGCTTTAAAAGCGTGGTTTGCTTTATAAATTTTTACTTCTTCATTGTCAATAAGTGCCCTCCATCCCGGATAATAAGTGTCTGAAACAAACAATATTTTATTCTCTTTACTTTCTGAATTTAAGGTAATTTTGTTGGGAGTATAAGATAACAGGTCAAGCTTTGCTTCTTGATTTTTTGTGAGATTAAAATTCATTAAACTTTCTTTTAACAATACTGTCTTCCGGGGGTTAAAATCTTCAGAAAAAAATATTTTTTCAAATTCCTGATTGTTTTTATAGATGACATAATCATTTGCTAAAAACATATGGGGTAGCGCTTTTAGATTTTCCTGTATTGTCCAACCGTCTTTTTGATAAATTGTTTTAAATCTATTCTCTGGAAATGTTTTTTGCGTGCTACCATTTTCTGCTCTGTCTACAATATATTTAACGGCTAACAAATCTAAGACCTTAAGCCTATTCTGGTTTTTTGAGAAATCCTCCTCTCCAAAACTTGGGGCAAGGAAAGCATCTGAGCGGCTTGAATTATCAAAGCTAGTTACTATTTTTCCGTCTTTTGAACTCTGGATAAATTCTCCATAGGCACGTGGATATAGTGGATCGTATCCTTCTGGATGGAACAAGGAATACTGAGCAGTAGTGTTGGAAAGTATTGCAGTATGACCAAAAGCCCAAAAACGGTTTGTCTCTGCTTTGTCTTTGAGAAATCCAAAAACTTCTTGAGAAGGAAAAACAAAATCCTTAGGAACAAATGGATTAAATTTTTGAAAGAAATAAAATAGATCTATAATTAAAATTCCAATAAACAAAATTGATGTCAATTTTTTCTTGTTGAATCTTGAACCAAATATAAAAAGAGGTAGTATTGAAAAAAACAAAAGACTTGAATAAAGAAGGTTTTTTGTAGAGACTGAAGAGTATAAGGCAGATTTTAGCAGCCAAACAAATATAAATATTACAAGAAAGGCGGCAAGAATTAAAAGATGCTTTCTAGACTTATTACTAATCCAGTGATCTACCCCAAAACCTGCAAGAATACTCAAACAAAAGCTAAGAAGAAAAATGGAATTTGTAGGAGACCCTGTAGAAAATAGTGGAATTTCAAAAGAATAGAAAAATTCTGTAAAAGGAGATCTTGTAATAAAAAAGGCTAATATGAATGTAGATGTTATAAAAAATTTGACTAAGTATTTTTTCCTGAACAAAAACATTGAGAAGAAAGAAAAGATTACTGGAATAAGCCCTATATAAACGGCATTCCCCGGGTAAGAATCAGATAATAAATAATTTATAGCAGCTGGGTTTCCAAAAAAATCAGGAGATAAAAAGAGAATTAACTGGTCCGGCTGTATAAGTAGTTTTTCTATTAAAAATTGGTAAGACTGAGATACTCTTGCAGAATTATTGATCAGCTCAATAGTAGGCAGAAGCTGAAAAGAAGATATTCCAAGAGCAAAAAATATTGATAAAGAAATGACACTTAATGTTTTGATCTTGTATCTTCTTGCGGCATTGAAACAAACTATTCTAGAAAAAACATAAAGAAAAACAAATATTACCAGGAAGCCAAAAATCTGAATGTGGCCTGCAAGAAAAGAAAACATAGTGGCTGCAATAAAGAATAGAATGTTTTTAATTTCAAGTTTTTCTATCAACCTTTCGATAAGATAAAGAAGCAAGGGAAGCCAAAGAACAGTTTGAATAATAATATTATACTCAAGAAAAACTGTTGTAAAAAGGGAATAAGAAAAAGCAATGGAAGACAGTAGTGAGGCAGTTTTTCCAATTCCAATTTTCCTGCAATAAAAATAAGTAAATATGCTTGCTAGAAAAGGCTGCAAAAAAACAAGAAAACTCCAACCGTAAATCTGTGGAAGTATAAAATATACTATATTTAGGGGGTAAAAAACGCTTGATTGAAAATTTGCAAGAAGAGGCGCACCTGCAAAACTATATGGATTCCATAAGGGAATTTGTCCGTTTTTTAGAATTTCTATTGATATTGTTTTCCAGGGATAAATCTGTCTTAAAACATCAAAATATTGAACTTTACTTGGGTAGGAACCTGGGTTATATCCAAGATATGATTCAAACTTCCATGGAGAATATTCCGATACCAATAGATCTCCAGGAAATGGAATTTGTCCAAATATAAACATTTTATAGAAGAAAACTACCGAAATTAGAGAAAGTACAAAAAAAGGTAAAATATTTTTTGTCATTTTATTATTCATATTCTATGTTTTCTAAATGTGGGAAAAAGGGCAATTAATAATATTAACGTGACAAGACTCAATCCATCTGAAATAAGTCTCATTTTTGTTTCTTGAAATTTTACCTGTACAATGTGATTCCCTCTGGGAACTGAAAAGGTTATTTCCCCTCTCCAATTTGGATCCTGGAACTGGATTGGCACTTCTTTTTTGTCTACATAAACTTTCCAGCCGGGAAAAAATTGCGTATGATCTACCAGGACTATATTTGTGACTGCCTCTACTTTGTAGTTTTTTATATTTGATTTCTGGTCATAGTCAAACACTTCTCCTTTACCTGATATGACCTCTACTCTCTGTTTTGGGTATAATTTTTTAGGACCCTCTGACCAAATTATGTCTGTCTCTCCATAATAAGTAGTATTAAGTGGAAAATTCCAGTAATATTTTTCATCAATTTTATCCACTCCAAGATTTGGCTGCCAATAAAAGTAATTAGAAATAACAACCAAGACAATAAGCAGAATAAAAACTTTTTTCTTTTTAAAGAAGGGAATTAGCAAAAAATTTACTGCAAGAAGAGATACCGCAAAGCCACAGACAGATAAAAGTCTCCAGGGAAATTGAAACTGCCTAAGAAGAGAGATATTTTGCCAAAAAAATCCTGAAACAGGCTGCATAAAGAAGATACTAATAATGATTAAGGTTAAAGAAAATAAAAATAGTCTTGAATTAAAACCTAATTGCTTTTTCTTTTTTCTAAAGAACAAGAAGACCGATAATAAAATTGCAGCTGTAGGAAATACTCCCAGTTGAACTGAAATTCCTTCTGTATATAATATTTGATTATTAAACAAGTTAGGAATAAATAGATTTTGAAGAGGTGGGAAATGGGATAAATATATGTCTTTCATAAATAGATCGCCATATGTATATCTGTGCTCTAATATTGCTGGGACCCAATAAAATGAAGAAAGCAGTAAACCGGTAAATAAAGCAGATAAACCAAAAACCATATTTTTTTTATTACCGGCAAAGAAAAGAACGAACAAAAAACAGACTCCAAAGAATGCAAGACTTATAGAATTATGGGAAATAATTAATAAGCCTGTTGCAATCGATGCAAGAAGAAAGTGAATATATCTGCCAGATTTAAAAAACAGAGTCAATCCATAAAGCACAAGAGGTAAAAAGGTGTAAGCATATACTTCTCCAAAGCTTGCACGGGTTATTGCATCAACAAATCTAAAAGAGAAAAATTGATAAAAAACTGCAACAAGAAATGCTTTTTTCTCATCTTCAAAAAAGGTTTTTGAGAATTTGAACATAAATATGCCTGATAAAAGGTAACTTATAAAAATTGTTATCTTGAAAGATGAAACTAAACCAAGGCCAATAAAAACAAGCATTGAAGAAATAAAATAAGGAGTCACATACATAAAGTTAAATAAAGGCATTCCATACCCATAATTAAGACCGCTTGCCCACCTCACAGGAAATTGTCCATCTGTTAAGGCTTTAAAATAGGCTGCGATTCTGGGAATATGAACTAGTCCATCGTGGGTATGAAAAAGTAAAGGATTAAACAGAAAACCAATAAAAGGAATAAAAGAAATCAGTATTATTAGAAGTAGATATTTATGGTCAAGAATAAAATCCTGCAGATTATCGGTGATCATAGCGAGTTTAAAAGGAATTGCGATTACTTATTTGGCACAACCTGATATAAGCTGATCCTAGAATTACTAATCCCTTTATTATATTTTGCCACTAACTTTATTGGCCAAGTTGTTTCAGGTGGCTCTTGAGTGTTATTAAATATAAAGTATACCGGCATAATCTTTGCTTTTTCTATCAGGTCCTGAGGTATCTCATGAGGCAGAGGCCACATTCCTCTTTTTTCTATATTTTTATTCTCATCTAAGTAAATCTCCATAACATATGTTGGAATACTACCAAATGTGCCTTCACTTGCAACATATATCTTGCCTTTTTTTGATTTTTCATCTAGATACTCCACTATTTCTTTCATTCCTCCTCCTGCCGGCCATCCGTTAACATACTGCGTTAAATCTGCCCTATGAACTGGGGATCTGGCAATATCAGTAATTATGAAGTAATCGGATCTCAGGCTTAGTGCTACAAAAAGAATTATAATCAAAGCTTTAAATTTTTTAGATTTAAATTTTTCAGTAAGTACAAAAAGAGAGTAGGCGGCAAGTACCAAAAGAGGCATTGTCATAAAGAGAATAAAGCGCGGATAAAGTGTCTTTCCAAAAAGAGCAAGAGCAACAAAAGGAATTGAAAACCAAAGCAGTAAAAGGATTTTTTCTCTAAAGAATTTCTTACTAATTATCAAGGAAAAAACTATAAGTAATGCAATTGGGATACCAAGATATGCAATTAGCCAATCATATAATCCAGCTAAATTTCCATGGAAGAATCTAAGAGGGTGCTGTATCCATTCTGAAAAAGGATAAATAAAAATTGAGTTCTTTTCATTAATCATATATCTTAACGGTGAGAGTCTTAGAACTGAATAGTAAAAGTAGCCAAGTGATGCAGATAATAATGCAAGACTGCCCCATTTTAATAATCTCTCTACCCTCTTAGGTTTTTCTAGATCAAAAAGTACAAGTGAGAATGGTAAAAGGTATGCAAAGAAAAAAGCTGAACTTTTAGTTAGAAAGCCGCCACCAAGTATCAGTCCTAATATTAATGCAATATCAAGTCTTTTAAGTCTTATTAGCAAAACTTCTAAATAAAGAGACCAAACAGCAAAGCAGGCAACCAAAGAGTCATAAAGCGCCATCCTATCATAAACAAGAGAAAAGGGAAAAACTAAATACAAGAATGATCCAATAATTCCTATTTTTTTATTCTTAAAAATTTCTGAAGAAAGGAAAAACATACCAATCATAGTAAAAAAGCCTGCACCCACAGACACTAATCTTCCAGCAAGCAGAGGATCTGAAATAAAACGCATAAGAATCATATTTATCCAGACAAAAAGAGGTTGTTTTCCATCTGTTAGAGAGATAAAACGCCAGGCGGCATCATACCTTGCTATCTGACTCCAACGGGTATAAATAGCTTCATCAGTAAAAATTGGCAGAGCCATTACATTGAAGAGGCGGGTAAAGAAATAAAGGACGGTAAAAATGGCAAAAATAATAAGTAAGTTTTTGTTTTTCTTCAAAATTGACATATTAAAAGATTATACTAAAACACTGGTGTTATAAACAATAATATAAAATTTAAAATTTAAAATTAAAAATCCGTTTCCTACTTCTTACAAATACCAGGACCACCAATACTGATGAGACTAGAATCGAGGAGATAGTTATCAATGATAGAATTTGCGGTACGGGATCGTCCCAATTTCCAAGATATATATAAGGAGCATACTGAAATAGAGAGAAAACCGATACAATGATGGCTGGAACTAAAACAAAATATCTATTTACGAGCATAGCTGCGATAGGTAAAAGATAGAAAAGATACCAAGGCTGAAAATTGGTTCTAAAAGAAGCAAAAACTACAGCAAAGGTCATTAGAACTAAGGCAATCAAGGAAAGAATTTGAAATCTGAGCAAATCTGATTCAATATTCATTCTCTTTTTATAAGACATAAAAAGAAACACCAAAATTAACGGGGTTAGAAATACGGAAACAAACTTTACGCCAATTGACAATATAAAAGAAATAACTGCAGGAATTAGTTTTTTTCCGAGTGATAGATAAACAGCGGATACAGCAAAGAAAATCATAACAATGTCGTTATGTGCTGAGACCAATGATTCTACTAAGACCAAGGGGTTAAAGGCAAAGAAAACTAAGCCTAAGAGTGATGTTTTTGGATTAATCTTAGTTAATATTTTTTCTAAAAAGTAGGATGTTCCCAAGAAAGATAAAAGAGCAAGAAATTTAAATAAATACAAAGTGATTAAGAAGAAATTAAAACCAATAAAAGACAAGGGAACTGTCAAGGCGAGCCACACAGGCCCGTAAGGGTAGACTCTATGAGTCCAGTGCATGAAGGAAAGATAAGGATCACCTGGATAATCAAGGGCTTTATGCTCATATGGATTTTGCTGGTAATATGTGACAATTTTCGCATCAAACATATAATTAAAAAGATCATAGGAAAAAGCATTGTAGGAGAAAAAAAGTATTACGCTTACCACAAAAATTATCTGCCAAGCATTTTTTCTTTTGATTTTATTTTTGCTGGCAAGGTATAAGGTAACAAGGTAGAGGAAGATGAAGATCAGCATTATTGCAAGAAACAAGTTTAATGATAAAGGTCTATCAAAGTAGCCAATATACTGAAAGGCTTTTTGAATTGTCTGCCAAATAGAAATCCTTGAAAGAGTGAGTGAGAGATCAACCTGAGTGAATGAATAGAGAAAAAGAGATAAGGCTGATAATATCCAGCCGGGAAATAGTAATTTTTTAAACATAATTTATTAATCTCAAATCTAAAATCTATAATATCTTGAATAATGAATAATGATTGATTCCGATTAAATCGGAATTTATGATTAATGATATTTTATATATATTTATTCATTAATCTTTATTCTTTAATCATTAATCGATTATAAGTTTTAATATTTAAGATGTAGATTTGAGATTTGAGATTTTAGATTTGACTTTTTAGCTTTATTTATTTATAGGTTCCATTAATAATATTTAACTTTATTTTTACTAAGTCAAGCACGCCTTCAATAGAGTCTTTAATGGGACTTACACGCCTGGTTTCCACATATAACCAATCAACAGGAATTTCCCTTGTCTTGTACCCAAACTTTTCTCCTAAATAAAGAAGTTCTATATCAAAACCTGCTGTAACTGAGGAGCCTTTGATCTGACTATATCCTTGGTGAATATCTTTAACTTTGCTAAATATCTTTTTTGCCGCTGATTTACTAAACATTTTAAAACCGCATTGCGTATCTTTAACCTTTGGTAAACCTACCAGAATAGTCCTTAAAACTATTATTCCTTTTGACATAATAATACGGGTTAGTGGAGAGCCTTTTCTTCTGCTGCTTCTTGAGCCGATCACAATATCATACCCTTCTTCAATTGCCGGAAAGAACTTATCAAGTTCTTCAATTGGAGTTGCCTGATCCATATCAGTAAAAAGGACATAATCTCCCTTTGAGGATAGAACTCCGGCTGTGACAGCACCCGCTTTACCTGTATGAGAGTTTTTAACAAGTTTGAAACCATTATTTTCTTTGACAAATTTTTCAACAAATTCCCTGCTACCGTCATTTGATCCATCGTCTACAATAATTACCTCATAAGAACACTTATCTTTTTGTTTGTCTAGATAATTTTTTAGTTTTTCCAGTGTTCCCTTTCTGAGATTTGCCATTTCATTGTAGGAAGGGATAACAACTGAAAGCAAGAATTTATTCATATCATAAAATATTATACACAACTTCCGCTGTTTTTGAAAATTGGATGTTTTGTAATTTTTTGTTGAGTTTTGTGGCTGGATAAGGTAAAATAGTGTAAGCAGTTGGCCTCATCGTTCCCGATGGTAGATTCCATCGGGATCCCGATGACAACGATCATCGGGGCTAGTGGCCCAGGACTAAAATGTTTACGACATATATACTAAAAAGTAAGGTTGCAATTGAAAAAATAGTAAATAGAGCCGCCATCGTCTAGTGGCCTAGGACGTCACGTTCTCAACGTGAAGATCGCGGGTTCGACTCCCGCTGGCGGTACTATAAAGTATAATAGGCTCACTTCAGGAAACAATTTAGAGACTTTGTTTGTAATTGTTTATTAGGCTGACCAAGTGCACTTCCACTGCGAATTCAGCATTCTTACTCAAAATCTGTTTATAACCCTATAGTAACTTGTTTTTGGTCTACTCCTTTGTTATAATTCTTTCCTCATATATCTTAAACAACATTTTAAACAATATGTTAAAAGAGGGAAGCCCTTATCAATCTAATTCTGACGTTTTGTGCTTACATCCTACAGAAGCTGAAACGAAAAATATTTTTTTACAACATTTGGATTTTGATGGAATTAGCCTCCCGGCAGATCAAGAAGAAAAATTAAAGGCTGCTTTTAAAGAAAAAGGTGCTGGTCTTGCAGTAGTTCACCCTTTTATGTATGAAGATTACCCAGAGACAGTAAGTGATTGGCCCTATCAAAGAAGATTTGAAATTTATAGTCAGGAACTATGCAAGCTCATTCAGAGAGCTAATGAAATGGGACTCCCAATTATATTCTTTCAACCTGCTGGTTATTCTTTAACAAAACCACAAAATATTTACGAAGCAGAAATTGCACTAAAAAAAGAGTTGCAAAAACATAATATTGTCTTATCTCCAGAATCGGCTTTTGTTGTTTTTACCCGTCAGGACTCCCCTGCCCCACTTGTTTCCACTCAAGACTATATTAAAATGGCTGAAAATCCTGAATCTTTTATCAGAGAAGCTGGAATTGAACACGTAGCCACAAAGGGAGTTGATTACAAAAGACCTGCTGGAATTTTTGATGACCCCATTGAATACTCCCAGTTACCTTTAATTTCATTTTCTAAATATTTGGCAAGCATAATTGGTGTTAAAAAAATGATAACTACAGGTTCATATGTTGGAGGGTTTTTAAGAGACGGAGCATTTGAAAGTGATGAAAAAATAGAATGGCAAATCAGAGAAACTTTTTCAGAACATGAAGTAAAAATCAGGTCCTATTTTTATCATGGTGATTCTGGTACAGCTGAAGCGTATGGTTGTGTTCTTTCACTTGCAAGACAACTTCATAGGGCAGGCATAAAAATTGGCATTTCCAGCCATACTTTTCCTGAAAGATTTCCTCTGCATAAAAATTTACAAAAAGTTGAGGGTCTCTATCAGTTTTGCCAAAGTGTAATCTTCATAGACACAACCAGCAAAACCCACCATATTCCATTTCCAGAAAATATGGGCAATACAGAAAAAGCAGAAATTATATTATTTATACAAGGTATTAGAGAAACTTTAAAAGAGGTCGCAACAGAATCTGGCTTTGTCATTTTGGGAGGAAGAGATAGCGATAAAGTGGTTGAACTTCAGGAGCGTGAATTATTACCAAGTGATATTCAACTGGCTATTAAAGATGAGATTTTAGTGTTATTAAACTAAGTTTATCTAAAATAATAATTTTTAACAAAATTATTTAGGGTTGCTTTTTATTTTTGAATTAAGAATGATATAATACAATAAGCAATAATATAAAAGTTAGTTAAGGAATATTAATATTATGATGTTTTTCATAAGGAGGTTTCGCTATGTACAGTTTACGGCGGAAGCTCTTCTCACAAAACTTTCTTTATAAAAGGAAGCTTGTTAAAAAGCTAGTCCTAAAATCTTCTATTGGTAAAAATGATCTTGTTTTAGAAATTGGTCCCGGGAAAGGAATTATTACCCAAAAACTTATCAATCAAGCAAAGCAGGTAATTGCTGTTGAAATTGATGGCTATTGGTATAAATATTTACAAAATAAGTTTATTAATGTTAAAAATATAAACTTGTACAAGGCGGATATATTGGATTTTCAGCTTCCGTCCTCACCTTATAAGGTTTTTGCAAATATTCCCTTTTCAATTGAAGGAAAAATCATTAGAAAACTTATAGGGTCTTACAATCCGCCAGAAGATTGCTATTTGGTGATGATGAAAGAGCTTGCTTACCGTCTTTGTGCTCCATACAAGGAAAATATGTTTTCAGTCATGCATAAACCCTGGTTTGATTTTTCTATTTACCATCATTTCGAACGGACTGATTTTGTTCCAGTGCCAAGTGTTGATGTGGTAATACTAAGGTTTAAAAAACAGGATAATCCCTTGATTTCCCGGAAAGAAAGAAAAGATTATCAAGATCTTGTCCGGCTTGGGTTTAACCAGGGACTACCACTGATGAAAAATTTGAAAAATAAGTTTGGCCTTAAAAAGACATCTAGTGCTTTTAATAAGATTGGTATTAGAAAAGATATAAAGCCAAGTTATTTGTCTTTGAGTCAGTGGATCAAGCTTTATAGTGAGTTATGTTAGTCTTTCATTATAGGTAAAAGTATAATAAGTATTATGGTGTATAAGATTACACCTTGTTACAAGGTGTAATCTTATATTAAGGTGCCACGCGGAACCTAGCTTTGCTGATAAATCTCATAGTAATTGACTTTTCTTCCTCTTTAAGATATAATCAACTCCACAAAAGAAATAAATCTAGGCATTTTTTTGCTGCCTGTTTTTTTGTTTCTTTTGTTTATTTCTTGTCCTTCAAAGCTTTATGCGTAGAAGGATTTTTTGCACTTTGACAGATTATCCCGATTTAATCGGGATTAGTTGTGAAAAATCGTGTTTGACTTAGGTAGACCGAACTAAGATTGGAGGAAAGCTAATCTACTCAGTAGGTGGTTCTCTGGATATCTGTCATCCCTATGGTGAAATATTAAATTAGGTATCTGGTGTGCCGCCTATTGAGAGTTGCGGAATTCACATGTGTATTGGTTCAGAAGGGAGCTTGGACATGAGTTTTCTAATCCTTCTTAGTATCCGAATCGCGTGTCTGGTTGCTATAGGAATGGCATGGGGGTGGTGGATAGCAATAGTTGCACTGCTTTCCCTAGTATTCATCGGAATACCCAAATATGAGTGGGGATCTATCAACATGAACTCCCTCATGGTGTGGCCGAGACTCATCGTCGAAATTAGTGTAACGTTTTTCGGCCTCATTGCTGCGAATGTAGTATGGGGTGCAATCTGGGCAGCTACGCTACTTATCATCTGTGTCATCGGGTTTGTCATCAAGGACTAACTTCTCGATCTCAAAAAAGCGGTGGCAAGCTCACCTTTGGTGGGGACGGTGTTAACCACGCACCTACTTCTTGCTAATATCATCTAATCAAACTTGGCAAGGACAGAAAGGACAATCTAATGACTACCAAAACATCTGAGGTAAGCGAGAACATGGAAAACCGTGTAGCGAAATTCGTCAGCAACATAATTCTATTCCTGATCTCGCTCGTTCTTGGAGGGTACGTTCTCACTATCTTCTGGCAGTGGTTCGCAGTCAGCACATTCAATGACCTCCCTAGTCTAACCATCCCCCAAGCCTTGGGATTGTTCCTTATTGGGAGATTGGTCGTGACCGGTTTCGGTACTAATGAGAGATCTAACCAGGAGATGACACTCACAGATCCTGTAACAGGCAGGTCGATCAAGGCCGTGATAGAGCGCAAACAGAAGGACTTCATACAGAGCGCACTCCAGGCGATCTTCTTCCCAATGGTAATACTTGTGATCGGCTGGATCTTCCACCTGTTCATGTAGGTCTTGAGCCAGTAACCTAACATTTTCCACAACAACTGAATAAAAGTGCAGGAGCACCCTTGAGGTCCCGAAAGGGATCATTCCGACAAAGTCGGGATTCTGAATAAGATCAAGGGTGTTTTTGCTGTTTAGAAAGGTATTTGCAACATACAAAGCTTAAATAAAAACCCGCACGTTTTTAGGTTCGCAAACGAAGTGCACCACTCAGGTATAATATAGGATTCGGGAGGAGGTGTAAAATCAATGCGGACATATCATCATTTATCGCTTGAGGAACGGGAAAAGCTGTTTGCCCGGAAGGAGTCAAGAGAATCATTACGGGAAATAGCGCGCCGGTTAGGACGGTCCCATTCAAGTTTGTCTCGTGAACTCAAACGACATACAAAATATGGAAAAAACTATCTTCCGTGCATTGCTGATAGAAGATCAACGATTTGGGCAGACAGACAACGATATAGAGCACCACTTAAATGTCCTTTGGTATTTTTGTATCTAAGGAAGCATTTAAGAAAACCATATTATTGGAGTCCTGAACAAATTGCAGCAAGACTTTCAATTGACTATCCTGAGTATTCATTTAATGATGAAACGATTTATCGGTATATTTATTCACAACGGTCAAAGACACGGGGAATGAAACTGTGGCAGCATTTAACATTTCACCGGAAACGACGGATGAAAAAGCATGGAAGAAAGGTAAAGGCTGTGAGGTTACCCACAGCCTTACCAATAGAAATGAGGCCAGAAGCGGCAAATACACGGTGTGAGGCAGGACATTGGGAAACAGATAATGTGGGAACTGTTACAACAGACAAAACAGGAATATCAGCAACAGTTGAGAGAAAATCACGGGTAATGAGAATCAGAAAACTCAAAGATCAAAAGTCACAAACCAAACGGAAAGCATTGGTTATACAATTGAAGCATGAGAATCAAACACTACGAAAGACCATGACAATAGATCGAGGATCTGAGAACAGTCAACACGAGAAGTTTACCAAACAAACAATGATGCCAGTCTATGCTTGTAATTCATATCACTCCTGGGAGAAAGGATCAATTGAAAATGGCATTGGTAGATTAAAAAAATTTGTTCCCAAGAAACAAAGTGTCGACAATTTAACCCAAAAAGATTTAACCCGGATTGAGAATATCATGAATAACACGCCGAGAAAATGTCTGGGGTACTTGACACCAAATGAAATGCTTGAGAGAATACTTGCGAATCCCCGCACCTAACAACTGGTGCACTTCCACTGCGAATTCAGCTAATAACACTTTTTAAGTGAATCAATCTTATAAGATTTAATTTTCTTTCTTTTTCTGCTATAATTTTCTACTATAAGTTGATCTATGAGAAGTTGCGAATGTTCCATAATTTTTCCAATGTATGAAGCAACATACGAGCAAACAGAGAAGGCTTACACATCAGAGATGCCAGAAAGGCTTTCCTTGTCAGAATTAATTGATGAAACCCATAAATTTATGTGCAGCTTCTCCGATCGTGTAAGGGACCAAAAAATGCCTAATAGTATTTTTTTTCTTGATAAAAGCGCTAGACCTCTTGCTTATATCTTTAAAAAACTATTTCCTGTTTATTTTCCCGGCGCTACTTTACCTGCTATAAGATTTATAAATATCAGCCCACTCTCTGATGCATCCCTAGAAAGAAGTTTTAAAGGACCACCTTTAATTGTTGAACAAACTTATGGAAAGAGTATTGACACAAAAGGAAGAATACTAATAGTTGATGACTATAAAGATAAAGGAGAAAGCATCCAGCGGGCAAATGATTTATTCACCGAGGCATTTCCTGAAGCAATAGTAGAAACGCAAATAGCCTATACCAAGATTCCCGTGTGGTATTGGAATGATTATTTTAAAGGAGTTGATGAATATGAAGTGGATGACTATAAAGCGCTTGCTCTTAAAAGATACAATGAGGGCACAAATAGAAAATTAGATCAATATCCAAGGGGACAACGGGTGCCAAAACGGCTTAAAAGAATATATGGCGAGTTAGAAGGAACAATTCCTCATACTAAAAGAGGGACACATACTATTAAAACTAGTCAATATGAAAAGGCAGGAATTAAAAGAAGTTTATGGGACAAGGTTTTTCCTTTTAGAAAAACAAGTGCATTCTTAAGATCAAGAAGAGAGCTTGACACCCTTTGCAGAGAAATAGCAAGAAGATACGTTTAAGCTTGATTTTTGCTGAACACAGTCATGGGACTGAAATAGCTTTAACAGTTTTAAGGATTAAGGTTACACCTTTTGTCAAGGTGTAACCTTTGTCGGTATTTATTCTAGCTCTATCTCAAAAAGTAGTTCTGCAAAATTTATTCCATATTCCCAACCTCTTCCATGATCTTCCAGGCTCCAAATTGCAGAAAGCATTGACTGAGTAATTCCCCACTCTATAATTTCTTTTTTATCCATATCAAACTCTTTAGAGAATATCTCGATTCTTTTTTTGATTATTTGTTTTATATTTGGTTTTTTTAATAAGCTTGGTCTAGGATTATTTAGAAATGTTGCAACGTCGTAAACAGGACAACCGGTAATTCCCCTTGGATCAATTGCAAGCCATTCATCTCTTTTTGAGGAAAGGATATGAGTGTGATGAAAATCTCCGTGAAGCAGCATCTGACTTTTTGTTTGTTTTAAATAATTCTCCTTGAAAAAATCTTCTGTTCTTAAGAATAATGCTTCTGGAAATGGACCAGACCCCTGGAACTTTTCCCTATGTTTTTTAAAACCATTAAGCCAGGTTGGGAGCTGAATTAATGATTTATTTTTGGGATCAGGACGCCATATTTTTCTTAAGATTTTACAAGCTATTTTAGTTTCTAATAAAGAAAATAATTTATAGGTTTTGTTTGTAGTTGTTTATTAGGCTGACCAAGTCTTCTATTGTTTCTGTTTGCATCATTTTTTCCCTTAAAGCACTTGCTCCGGAAAAATTATTTACATATGTTTTGCAGAACTTTCTCAAGGTTACTGGTTTTTTTTCTTCACCCCAAATTTTATTAAACAATCTTATGTGTTTCAAATATAAATCTAGTCTCTCTAGAGTTGAAATATCTTCCATTTTAATTGTCTTATTAAACAACCAGGGGTTTGAAAAGACACCTGTTCCAATCATTACACCCTCACAACCATATAATTTATGTTTTTCATCTACTTCAGATAAAGAATTAACATCACCATTTCCAATAATTAAAGTTTTTGGATTAATTTTATTTCTTAAATCAATGATTTTTGGCATTAATTCCCAATGGGCAGGCACTTTTGAAAGTTCTTTTACAGTTCTCAAATGAATACTTATTGCCTCTAGATCCTGTTCCAATAAAAACCCTATCCATTCCTCAACTTGCTCTTTTTGAAAACCTATTCTTGTTTTCACACTAACAGGGAGACCATTTGCCCCCTCCTTTACTGCTTTAATAATCTCTCTTGTAAGAGAAGGATTATTAATTAACGCTGCCCCTGCTCCACTTTTTACAACTGTTTTGTCGGGGCAACCTATATTTATGTCAATACCTGAAAAGCCAAACTTTTTAACATATTTTGCAGTTTGATAAAAATTTGAAGGATTTGATCCCCAAACTTGCGCCACAATTGGTTTTTCATTTGGATCAAAATTTAATTTTTGCATTGAAATATTTTTCCCAGCAGAGATTATTCCGTCACAGCTTGTGAATTCTGTAAAAAAGACGTCTGGTCTTGCAATACTTTTTATAACACTACGGAAAACTATGTCTGTCACTCCATCCATTGGAGCAAGAACAGTAAAAGGAATAGGTAACTTTATCCAAAAATTATTCATATTGAGGCTATTATAGCAGAGACTGGCTTCCTCTGTGATCCTAAGGACTTATTTATTCCAATAAACTACCCTATTTGTATTATGATTCTAAAAAATAACTTGATTTTAAAATTAATGTGAGTTATTCTGCAGGGGTGGGCTGGAGAGAGATAAGATTTTCTCTTATTTCTTTTTCTCCTTTGATTTCTTTAAATCCTGGTAGAGGCTTGGTAAGCGCAACTTTAAGAATTTCATCCATATGAGACACAAAGACAAATCTAAGATCTTTTAATACTTCTTTGGGAATATCCTCTAAATCTTTTCTGTTTTCTTTGGACATAATAATAATTTTAAGTCCTGCACGGTGAGCGGCAATTACTTTTTCTTTTACTCCGCCTATCTCAAGCACCCTACCTCTAAGCGTCACTTCCCCTGTCATACCCACTAGATGATTAACGGGATTTTTTGCCAAGGCAGAAACAAGAGCTGTTGTTATTGCGGTTCCTGCTGATGGACCGTCTTTTGGAACCGCACCTTCAGGAACATGGACATGAATATCAGTTTTCTGATAAAAATTATCCTTTACGCCAAACTTTTTGGCTCTTGCCCTAATATATGATAGAGCCGCCTGGCAGCTTTCTTTCATTACTTCTCCTAATTGACCTGTCAAGGTTAGCCGGCCGCGGCCTGGCATAAGAGCAACTTCTATAAAAAGTATCTCCCCACCTGCTTGTGTCCAGGCAAGTCCTGTTGCCATACCCGCCTCATCTTTTTTCTCCGCAAGGGACTGACTAAACTTTTCTGCCCCAAGGAATTTTGAAACATTTTTAGGCGTAACAATAACCTTTTTATTTTTGCCTTCTGCTTTTGTTTTGGCAATTTTCCTAAGAACTGTTGCAAGTTCCCTTTCTAAATTTCTAACTCCTGCCTCCTTTGTGTATCTTTGAATAACATAATGCAAAGCCTCATCTAAAATCTGAGCATCTTCATATTTTAATCCGTGGGCTTTATATTGTTTTTTTATTAAGAAATCTTTAATAATGTGGAATTTTTCATCTTCTGTGTAGCCTGCAAAATGAATGATCTCAAGTCTATCTCTTAAAGCGGGAGGAATAGTGTCCAACATATTCGCTGTAGTAATAAACATCACATCTGAAAGATCAAATGGAACGTCTAAATAATGATCTGAAAATGCGTGGTTCTGTTCAGGATCTAGTGCTTCAAGAAGTGCAGATGATGGATCTCCTCTGAAGTCAGCACCAACTTTATCTATTTCATCCAACATAAAGACAGGATTTACTGTTCCGGCGTCTTTTATCCCCTGAATAATTCTTCCTGGAAGCGCACCAACATAAGTTCTTCTGTGACCTCTTACTTCTGCTTCATCTCTAATTCCACCAAGTGAAACCTTAACAAATTTTCTTCCCAATGCTCTTGCAATGGATTTACCAATGGATGTTTTACCAACCCCTGGTGGTCCTACAAAACAAAGAATAGGACCTTTCATTTTGCCTGCAAGCTTATGAACTGCCAAATATTCGATAATCCTTTCTTTGGCTTTATTAAGACCAAAATGATCTTCATTTAAGATCTTTTCTGCTTCTTTTATGTCAATATTATTTTTGCTTGTCTTACTCCATGGAAGAGCTATTAACCAGTCAAGATAATTTCTAATCCAGCCAGCTTCTGGATTGTAAGGTGTGATCTGCTGAAGTTTTTTAAGTTCCTTGTGTGCCTTTTCTTCAACATCTTTTGGCATTCCTGCCTTTTTGATTTTCAATGCCAATTCTTTTATCTCACTGCCTTCATCACTTTCCCCAAGCTCTTTTTCAATAGTTTTTAGTCTTTCGCGCAGTATCGCTTCTTTTGCGCTTTTCTCAAATTGTTCTTGAGTTTTTGCTGCTATTTTTCTTTCTAATTCTAGAACTTTAACCTCACGGGACAAAAATTCAGTAACTTTCTCAAGCCTTTGTCTTATGTCTATTGTTTCAAGAATTTCTTGTCTCTCAGAACCTTTGATATCAAGAGTTGAGGCAATTTGATCTGCCAGTTCTCCGGCGGTTATTTCAGACAATATATTCATATAAACCAAAAAGTCTGCCTGTTTTCCAAGACTAAGTGCTTTTTTAAATTCTGCTACTAAATGATTTGAAAGAGCTTTTATGTCAGGATTGCCTGCCAAATTTTCATCAATTTCTTCAACCCGTGCCATAAGATATCCATCTCTTTCTTCATATCCAAGGATTTTTGCTCTAGCCAAACCTTTAACCAAAGCATTAACTTCTCCGTCAGTTCTGATCATTCTCTCAATGTGAGAAACTGTGCCCATTCCATATAGATCCTGGGATTCCGGGTCATTTTGCTTGGGGTTTTTTTGAAGTACAAAACATACCACTCTTTCTCCTGCAAAAGCAGACTCAAGTGCAGCAAGGCTTTTGGGCCTTCCAAATGTTAGAATTGATTCCGTATGAGGAAAGACGATTCCGTCTCTAATTGGAATTATAGGAATTAATTTATCTTGAGGCTTATCAACAGCTGAATTCATACTTTAGCAGTCTAGCACATTATTTGCTAATTGTCAATTGCCTCAAAGTCTTTTTAAATATATCTATCTATATAAATTGTTAAAGCTTATCAAGGCTGATTTATAGTATATTTAAATTCTAACCTTATATCAATATTCAAAATCTCAACTGTTCAGGAGTTTCCAAAAACCTTTTTTGCTGTCATCGCGAGGAGCTTTAGCGACGTGGCGGTCTCTATTTTGAGATTGCTTCGCACTGTGAGTGTAATCGGACGTGCTCGCAATGACAGTCCTTTGTTAAATTCTGAACTAATATCCAAAATCG
>QZIP01000011.1 GCA_003599595.1 Candidatus Parcubacteria bacterium | reverse complement strand
GGCAGAAAGCGCTCCAAAGAGAAGAAAAAAGATCTTGAGGGAATGATTAACAGTTTTTGTCTTTACCCTTCTATTTTTTACTGTTTTTTTTACCTTCTTCTTAGGCATAATTTCATTAAAGTATGATTTAAGATAAAAGTCAAGTATTGTCGCGAATGTGAGACTTGCCAAAGTAACAAAAGGGAAGTTCGGGAATAATCATGACTTGACCTCACCCTACCCTCTCCTAAAAGGAGAGGGGAAAGGGGTGATTGTTGAATTGCTAAATGGATTTAAATTCTGTTACACTTTTAAAGTGAGAGCCAGAAGGAGATTTTCTCTATTTTTATTTTTCTCTTTTTTATCTTTTATTTTTTTAGGTGGGTTAATTATATTTACTGATCCTTCAAAAAATTTACAGATCTCAAACTATTTCATATCTCCAATTATCTTTTTTTTTCTAATTATTTTTATTATATTTTTTTCTTTATTCTCCTTTTTATTTTTAAACAAGAGAAGAGGACTGGCGGCAGGACTTTTTCTTGTTTTACTTTTGATTATGAGGTTTTTTGGTTTTAGGGAAATTTTTCAGGTAGTAATTTTGTTTTTAATAGTTGTTTTATTTGATTTTTTCTTTTTAGTGAAGAAGAGTTAATTTGTTGTTTTTGAGGCTCTCCTCTGATACAATCTCCTCTATACCCCTTCACTTTCAAATTGCAAGGGGTTATGCCTAACCCTCCTTCGCTAAAGCTTCGGAAGGGCACAGCGCAGTTTTGACCTGTGCCTTCGAAGCTCATAAGAGCGAAGTGGCAAAGCTACGGTAGATATATATAAATAATAATCAAAACTAAGTGGTAGATATGAGCAAAGACTACTATATTACTACAACCTTACCTTATGTAAATGCGGATCCGCATATTGGATTTGCTTTGGAAATAGTACAGGCTGACGTGTTGGCCCGCTATAAAAAAAGTGAAGGGTTTAATGTGGTATTTAATACCGGCACAGATGAACACGGACTTAAAATATACAGAAGAGCGGTTGAGGAAGGAAAAGACCCAAAGAAATATGTAGATGAACATGCGGCAAAATTTGAAAAGCTTAAAAAAGCGCTTAACTTAAGCTATACAGACTTTATCAGAACAACTGATCCGCATCACATTAAAGCGGCACAGAAATTTTGGAAGCTGTGCGACAAAAACGGAGATATTTATAAAAAAAATTATCAAATAAAGTATTGTGTAGGCTGCGAGCTAGAAAAAACCGAATCGGAACTAGTTGATAATTGTTGCCCGATTCATCCTAATCTTAAGCTTGAGATAATTGAGGAAGAGAATTATTTCTTTAGATTTTCTAGATACCAAGATAAATTGCTTCAGCTTTATGAAAAATATCCTGATTTTGTAGTGCCTGATTTTAGGTTAAATGAGATTAAACAATTTGTTAAAGGAGGTTTACAAGATTTTAGCATTTCAAGAGTTAAAGAGAAGCTTCCGTGGGGCGTACCTGTTCCGGGAGATGAAACACAAGTTATGTATGTCTGGTTTGATGCTTTAATAAATTATATTTCTACTTTGGGCTGGCCCTTCGTCGCAGATGCTCCTCTGATTAAACCCTCTAAATTCGAATTGTACTGGGGTACCAAAGAAAAACCGAACGCAGTTCAAGTGGCTGGAAAGGATAATTTGAGACAACAGTCTGCAATGTGGCAGGCCATGCTTATGTCTGCAGGATTACCAAGTTCAAGGAAAATTATGATTCACGGGTTTATTACCAGCAATGGACAAAAAATGAGTAAGTCTTTGGGGAATGTGGTGGATCCCTATGAAGTTGTGGAAAAATATGGAACAGATGCTCTGCGTTATTGGCTCTTGGCAAAAGCTGATCCTTTTGAGGATAGTGATTTCACTTGGGAAAAGTTTAAAAAGGACTATAACTCGGATTTAGCCAATGGCCTTGGAAACCTTGTGGCAAGAGTTGCAAAACTTGCTGAAAAAATAGGTTTTGAGGTGGTGCAAAAAACAGAAATTTTTGATCTTTCTGTTAAAGAAAAACTTGAAGAGTATGAATTTAATGAGGCAATAGATATTATTTGGGTGGATATTGCAGCTCTTGATAAAAGAATAAATGAGGTACAGCCCTGGAAATTGGAAGAAGAAAAACTTAAGGAATTTTTATCAGAAACAACTGTTAAAATCCGCTCAATCGCTTTAAGCCTTAAACCCTTTTTGCCAGAGACGGCTGAGAAGATTGAAAAACAATTTACCGGATCAAATATTAAATCTTCTCAACCTCTTTTCCCACGTGCTGCTTAGAAGGTGGGGTTGTGATATCAGCCTCATTTTGGTATGATTTACTACGGTTCTATACTTATTACTTTAATCTTTTAGATTTACGCTGATTTAGGCGCTATCCATATGTTTGGTCATTAGTAATGTTAATCCGACGCTGACGGATTTCACGGATATTTTAAATAAATATTTATGCTAAAAAGGGTTTTGTTTTCTTCATTTTTGGTTATTTTAATAGTTGCTGCGCTTTTTGGAATCTTTCAAATTATTACTTCTTTAAAAAACTCTGGAAGAGGCGCTCTAAAGATTACTTCCAATGTGAAGGGAAACGTATATTTAAATGATAAGCTAATTGGTCCTATGCCGCTTTGCAAATGTGAACAAAGTGAAATAATAAAGGAAGGAGAATATAATTTGAAAATTGTTCCCGAAGATAAGTCTCTTTCTAGTTTTAACACCAAAGTTAAGATAATGCCAAATGTCCTAACTGCAGTAGACAGAACTTTTTTGCCGGGATCTTTGTCAAGCGCTTCTATCCTAATACTTGAAAAGATAAGTGAGAAGGACCCACAAATTCTTGTAACCTCTATTCCCGAGGGAGCAATGGTGTCAATTGACAGTCAACCATCTGGCGTTACACCATTTTTGTTAAAAAAAATCTCTCCCTCAGAACATGAGATAGAAATCCAAAAACAAGGTTTTGCCAAAAAAACATTAAGAATTAGGACAGTTAATTCTTATAGACTTGTGATTGACTCACTTCTTGGAACAGAAACAAAAATAGATGAGGATTCAAATAGTGAGACTGATGAAGCAAGCCCCTCTGCTGATCCAACAGTTATAACCCCTTCCCCTATAAATGAACAAACATCTCAGGATACAGTCAGGATTAAATCTACTCCAACCGGTTTTTTAAGAGTTAGGGAAGGACCGGGAACATCTTATAAGGAAATTGCAAGAGTAACACCCGGAGACGAATATCCCTATACAGAAGAACAATATGGGTGGATAAAAATAACCCTAGATGATGAATCTGCAGGCTGGATCAGCGGTGCCTATGCACAAAAACCTACTACCCAATGAAGTAGATAACAAAGATTACAAGAAGCACCCAAATAATTACTGATGCAAGAAGAGACTTATCTGATAAAAGAACTCTCTCTGGACTTTCTCCTTCGCTCTTTTCATAAATATCCTGCATATACTTCAACACGCCATAAATTACGGGAAGAATTGTTATCATAAGCCATTTTCTTTGTAAGAAATACGGCAAAAAATCAGGTAAAAGAACATCTAGCGAGATTTTTATTCCTCCTGGATACTCCAAAAACGTAAACATTGAATAAAAAATAAGCGTGGAGGTAGCAAATATTGAAGAAAAAGCATCAAGTAGATTTTCTGAATAGTGAGAGAGGCTTTTTCTTACCTCATCAATTTTAGTTGTAACTGCATTTTTTAGAAGTGTGAGCTCAGATCTTCTTTTACCAACTGCCAAGAACAAGGACAGAGAGATTGTTGTTAACAATAACCAGACAGAGATATGATAATCAGTTAAGGTTTCTCCTGCCAGAACTCTTAGAATATAACCTGCTGCAATAAATATAATATCAAATATTACTATACTTTTAAAAACAAGGGAGTAAGATAATTGAAGAACAATATAAAAAATTGAAATTGAAAAGAATAATGGACTTAAATACCTTGCAAGACTTAAAGAAACAAAGAGTAGAACAACAAATATAGCCAGTGCTTCAGGAATACCTACTCTGCCTGAGGGGATTGGCCTATTTTTTTTAAAAGGGTGGAGCTTGTCTTTATTAAGATCCAAGATGTCATTAACTATGTATGTAGATGAAGAAAGAAAACAAAAAGCCACAAATCCTATTACAACTGTTAGGAGTGACTCAAAATCAAACAACTGTCCACCAAAAGTGATAGCTGCAAATAAAGCTAGGTTCTTAAGCCATTGTCTTGGCCTAAGTAATTTAACGATATAAAAAAGATGACTATTTCTCAATTGCTTTTTTTTGATTTATAAATTTTAAAGTAAAGATAAATCCACTAACAAGAACTATTAATAAGATTATAGCAAATAACTTACCCTTACTGGATAGGCTTAAGGCAATTACCCCAAGTGAGGCTGACATAATCCAATAAAAAACAGCTATTTTTTTGTGATCTAATCCTAAAGAAAGCATTAAATGATGCAAGTGACCTTTGTCATGCCAAAAAGGAGATCTTTTAGATAAGATCCTTCTTGTAATTGTAAAGATCGCATCTGTCATTGGTACCCCCATCACAAGAATTGCGGTAGCAAGCTTTACCCCTGACAACAAAGACAATACTCCCAAACAAAAACCTAAGACAGTAGAGCTATAGCCTGGCAATATTTTAGCAGGATAAAAGTTGTAAATCAGAAAACCCATGGCAGAACCAGCAACCAAAAAAGACATCTGTGAAGAGTCAATATTAAACTCTCCCAAAACAGGAAATCTTAGAGAAGCCAAACCTATAACAACAGCTGAAATAACAACAATCCCAGGCATTTGACCATCTACCCCTTTACTCCAATTAAGCATATTCATAACCCAAACAATCCAAATCACAGCCAAAACACTAGATAAAGACAAAGAAAGATTAATAAAATCTAAATTAATCCCTATACTATTAAAATGCAGGATGCCGCCAAGTGGATTTGTAATAAAGGGCATATTTACTCCATAATAAACTACGATTCCAGCGCAAACTATATTGACTACAAATCTAACGTACGGAGAAAGATCATATCTATCATCCAATAAACCAATTAATACTATAAGAAAACCTGCTGCTAGAATTGCTAAAAATATTTTACTCATTGGCAGTAGAAAGATGGATCCAACAAAAATTGCAAGATAGATAGGCAAACCACCGGCTCTTGGAAGGGTTTTTTTATGAATTACCGCAGGATGTTTATGCTTCTTTGGGTCATCAATAAGTTTTAGAGAATTTGCAAATTTAATACCTAAAGGTGTAAAAATACCAGAAAAAAATAGACCAATAATAAAAGGAAGAACAATAATTTCAAATTCCATATTTATTCAGATGATATACCCTTCACACTTAAAAATGTGTAGGGTATAACTCCTTCTAGACTGATCCCGATTAGATCGGGATACAGTAAGAAGGGTTTATATGTTATCAAAAGTTTTTGATTCCGCTAATTAATGCGTCAACATAATCCTAAAGGCAACCTTTAAGGATTTACACGGATAAGGTATGTAAATCTAAAGATTTTAATTATATTCCAACTATAGTTAGTGTATCAGGATTAAAATTTGTAAATAGGCAAAAAATCCAAGAATAACAAAAAGTAGAGTATTAATACAGAGAATTCTTGAAATAAGAGTATATTTATCATAAAAAAGAAATGATAATAAATTATTAAAGATAATGACCAAGAAGAAACTTGCCGGAAACAGCATGAGGTGACTAGACTCAACTAATCTTTTTTCTCCCCAAGGCAAACTATTAAAAAATGGAATGTATGGAGGGGAATAGATTTTATATATCATAATAGATAATAAAAATGTGACGACGAGGGAAATAATAAAAGAAAATTTTATTAAATTATCATTTCTGAAGTTATTGAATTTGCCTTTCATAGATTTTTACCTTATCTATATTAAATTTCAAGTTATAGTCTCTGAGAATATCAACAATGGGAGAATAGTTTTTTGTAGCAATAATATATTTAGGTTTTTTATTATATATATCCCGCCTTGTTTCTTCAAGAGCATTCTTGTAAAAGGCGATGTGATAGGCAACAGTGTATCTTCCAGGTGGAAGCTTTCCTGAAAGTGCATAGATTTGTGCACTATCGCTCCATAAAAATATATTGTCTTCTTCTTTTGTATTAAGCTTTATAAAGTTTGCGATATCATAGTCCCTTGGAGTATTTCTGTCAAAGAAGGCCTGGTATGAGGCAACGCTTTTCTTGCCAAGGACAAAATTAACATAATTTTTGTAATATGCGGTGTTCTTTTTGTAAAAATGAAAATTTTTGGTAATTAATATAACAGCAAATAATAAAATGAATAATTTAAAATATAATAATCTTTTGCTAGACAGTATGTAGCCTAGAAATAAAGTCAAAGAAGGAATTAAGACTAAGATATAGTGAAGGTAAGTACGGGAGGCAAAAAGAGCATTAAAAATTGAAAAGGAAAGCCAAAGAAGGATAAATACTCCCGTCTCTCCAATATTCTTTCTTTTAATAGCAATTAAAATAATGACTATAAGAAGAATGGATGATTTAATTAGTAAAAGCCCCATTGGAAACAAGAAATAATTACCCCATCCAACGTAGCCAACATTCTGAGATAAGACAGCACTAAGATATTGTGGAAGAGCTCCAACAGCCAAAAAATAAACAAAACTAAGAAGTATAGGAGTTAAAAATGACAGGATTAATATTATTTCATTTTTAAAATCATAGAAAAGGATCTTTTTCCCACTTACCATTTTTCTGCAGTACTTTTTGATTTCAATGAGTGAAAATTTAACATTGTAAAATCTTATTATTAATGCAAATGTCAGAAATGCAAAAAAATCAAACACAGCAACAATTTTAGTAAGAAATGCGAATGATAAAAGTAAGCCAGAAAAAAGGAAATATTTGCTATTATTCAGCTTTATCCCCTTAATGATTAAGATTGCAGATAAGATTATCGGGGCCAACATAAAGTTTTCCGCGTTGGCAATATTTCCTTCCAATAAGGGCAATCCAAAAAGGAGTGCAAAGAACAAGGTTGATAAATAGATCTGTAATTTCTTTTTGAATATTAAAGAAGATAATTTAAAAATAAATATTACTGCTAAGATGCCAAAAATTAAAGATAGAAGTCTGGCGTAAAACTGATCACCGTCAAATACGGAATATATTAAATACAACATAGGAGGCTTATTATCTAAAATGCCCTGATACAATATTCTCCCTCTTCTTATTGCCATACCCATCACTTCATAGATACCTTCATCCCCATACCAATAAGGCTCTATCAGGGAAGGAATTCTGAGCAGAGAAAACACAAACAAAACACTTATTAAAAACCAATTGTCTATGTTTCTTTCTAATACTCTTAATTGGAGGATGATCTTTTTCATCAAAATTGTCATCCTGAATTTATTTCAGGATCTATATATTTCAAAACAAACTTACACTCAGTAGATTCTGAACCAAGTCTTCGACCGTGAGGTCCTCGACTCTGAGGCCGGGACCCGAAGAGCTCAGACCAAATAGGTTCAGAATGACGACCGCAGGGCTCAAAATGGCATAAAATGTGCAAGTCATTTTTATTGTACAACATCTTTTGATCTTCTAGCAATTACACTTTTTCCGTTACTTTATATTCCATCCTTTTTCCAATAATAAGCTGCAGATGAGAGATTAATGCTGGAAGAGAAGACAAAAAGAATCCTGCGACAGGCATAAAGACAAATTCTAAAGGAAAGAGAAACTGCCTGAATTTTGAAACTTTTTTCTTTTGTTTTGATCTTAAATTAAAATCTATAAAAATTAAAATAAATAAAGCCAAAAGACACATTGTCAAGATAAAACCTGAAAGTCTTGAGAGATTATAGCCAAGTGTAGTCATGGAAAATACCGGATTTAAGAGAGCAACTATATTGGCTGAAATTGTAATAATATACCAATTGACTGGCCAAAGTATATGATCCATTAATACGTTTGTTATTAAGTAGGTCTTTTTAAAAAAAGGAACATCTCTTACTGTAAGCCACCATTTAAGATAAACAGCGTCATCTGAAATACCCCAAGACCATCTTCTTTCTTGATGATATTTATTGAGCAAGCTTTTATAGTATGTTTGAGACAAGGGGGCGTCCATAGACGTTTTGAGATATATTGGCTCTACATCTACTTGGCCTTTTTTTCTAAAAAATGCCTTAAAAAATATTCTATAATCTTCCGGAATAACGTCTGTGTCCCAATAATCAATTTCCGTTAATAATTTAAATGACAAGGAGTAGGTGGAATTTGGGATTAATCTTAATCCCTGAGTAAGAAGCGAAGCACGCCACAAGCTCCCAAAGAAGGAAATTACCCTGGTAAAGGCTGGGACATCCCAGAAATTATTGTAGCTAACATTGGCCGACTGCCAGAATCTGGTGTGAGGCTTTTCACTCTTAAGGAATTTATAGGTGAGATAGGCATAATATTGTTTGTCAAAAATTGTGTCTGCATCTACGGAAGAAATCGTAAGGTAATCTATGTCAAGTTTTTTTTGTTTGATTAAAATTTCATATGCTTTTTTGCCCGCATACGCTTGGTTTGAGGATTTTCCTTTTAACTCACCGGGGATGTCAGGATGAAAGGTAAAAAATATTCCTGCAAATTTTTCTTTATAATATTTTGCAAGCTCTTTTGCTTTTTCTTTTACATTTTCTTCTCTTTCTTCCATAGCAACAAAAACAAAGATTTTTTTGGGACCAATTGTTTGCTGTTTTATGGTATCAATAGTTTCTTTTAGCTTCTCAATTTTCTCTTGATAATTTGGAATAACAACTATATGGTAAACTTTGGAAAAGTTTGGAAGGTTTTTACAATTTTGGGACCAATCTATGGATTCTGCTTCCTTTATTCTTTTTGAGCTAATAAATGAATAAATGGCAAGATTTATTGACTTGTAAAGCCAATAAACGTCAAAGAAAATTATAAAATATGCTAAATGAACAGGGAAAAGAATAGATCCCCAAAAAGAGACTGTAATCATAAAAACTGAGATTGATGGCAAAATTATTTCTAGAATCCTTGATGTTTTTCTTGGATACCTTTTAAAAATTTTGTCTAAAAAATTAGAAATCATAAATAATTCCTTTCATTTATTACTTTTAAGTCTTGGATTGCATGGATTTTTTTGCGTTATTCATTTATTTTGTAAACCCTAATGTTTATATGACACACAACGGATTCACACAGATAAACAGATAATTAAAAATATAATACCTATATTTCAACCTTCTTAAACACTGTTTTAAAGTTATTGTATATTTGGTCTTCTAAATCTTTTATGGGAAGCTTTTTAAGCTCTGCAATATACTCCGCGACAATTATAACATTTTTAGGTACATTTCTGGTACCTCTGTAAGGCCCGGGTGAAAGATATGGACTATCTGTTTCTGTCAGAATACGGTTAATTGGCGCATATTTTACCAAATCTTTAAGATCTGTTGTCTCTCCTTTTGCAATTCCCTGATAGGTAATATTTCCATCAAATCCAATATAAAAACCGAGATTTAAAATTTTTTTAAGGAATTCTTGCGAACCTGAAAAACAATGAATCATTCCAGGAGGGTTTTGAAGATGATTTTTGTTGGCTGAAATGATTTCATACAGGTCTTTTTCTGCGAAGCGGTTATGAACTTCTAGAGGAAGCTTGAGGCGGTAAGCAAGAAGAATCTGCTTTTCAAATATTTCTTTTTGATTCTTTGGATCCACTATTCCGTTTGACCGGTAATAGTTATAGTCTAGACCGCATTCTCCAATTGCAATTACCTTGTCCTGGATTGCGAGTTGTTCAAGATTTTTAAGCCAGTTTTCTTCTAATTTGTCAGCGTGGTGGGGATGAATACCAACGGAAGCGTAAAGGTATTTGTATTTCTGAGCAATCTCAACGGCTTTTTGACTTGAATCAAGTTTTGCGCCTACATTGACTATAGCCTTGATATTCGAGTCAATCGCTTCCTGAATAACCTGATCAAGGTCTTTTTCAAAGGCTTTAAAATTTAGATGACAATGAGAATCAATATACATAATGTAATTATACTAGTTAAGACGATGGACTTAAATTTATTGATATTTTTAGTAGATGACTGTGCGGGGGAGCCATTCTTTTATTTTTTTTCTTTCTTCCATTTTTATTCTATTGCTGCCAATATATAATTCCCTAAGAGTTGAGAGTTTTGTAACCTCCGGTGGAAGCTTTGTCAGCGCGTTTCCATCCATATTTAAAATAATGAGTCCTGTTAGATTGCCGATAGCTGGTGGAACCTCTGTGATTTGATTTCCCCAGAGTTGTAGTTCTGCAAGACTGGTTAAGCTGCCAACTTTTGGGGACAAAACTGTCATCTTGTTAAGAGCAAGATTAAGGGACTTTAGATTTTTTAACTCCCAAATTTCTTCAGGTGGATTACCGAGCTGATTACCTTCTAGATTAAGATTTGTAAGATTGTTGAGCTTGCTAAATCCTTTTGGAAGTTTTGTTAATTTATTGTAACGCAGATTAAGCTGTTGTAAATTTCTAAGTTGAACGATTTCCTTAGGCAATTCTGGAATTTGATTTCCCTCTAGGGTAATTGATGTAACTCTTTTTAACTTCCCGATTTCAGGCGGAAGACTTGATACCCCTTTTATGTTAAGAATGCAAACCTTGTTAGCATTATTTAAGGCATCTTTGAGGTCTGTATAGACTTTTGGGTCTGTGCAGGGAACTGCTTCTGCGTTTCTATTTTCATCATAAACCTTATAAGCAACAAATAGGACAAGAATTGCTAATAAGAATCCTAAGACAATAAAGACTTTTCTTATATTTTTTTTAATCTTGTGCTTAAAATGACCTCCTCCACCGTGTGACTGTTCTACTTTTACATTTTCCTGCAAGCCTGGCATTGAGGGCTGAGGATAAGAAACTTGCTCTTCTAAAACTCTTTCTCCAAGAGTCTGACCAAGCTGATTTTGGGGGTTAAATTGATTATCCATATTTCTGGGATACAAATATCATATAAAAATATTCTGTCTACTGTCAAGGATTATAGTTATTAATCACAAAGTCTGCAAATATTTACAGTGCGAATATATGCTAATGTAAATAAATTACGAATTACCGCAAGTGAGCGAATAATAAAAAATTCATTGCTAAATTGTTAAATTGCTTCATTGCTATACCCTTCACACTTGAAAATGTGTAGGGTATAACTCCTTCTAGACTGATTTAGCAACATTTTCTTTGCGGAAAAGTTGCAAAATACAGTAAGAAGGGTATAAATATTTCTTTAATGCGATTGAAAGACAACAATTGAACAATAAAACAATGTAACAATGAAACAATCTTGTTATTGGTTATAAGTTTATAAGTAGTGTTTGAGATTAGAATTGTTTGAGGATTTAGTATTCCATGCCGCCCATGCCTGGCATTCCCATTCCTGGGGCGCCACCTTGTGATCCTTTTTCTTCAGGAATATCTGTAACAAGAGCTTCAGTAGTTAAGACCATCATTCCAACACTTACTGCATTCTGCACTGCAGAACGGGTTACTTTTGCTGGATCCACAATACCAGTATCCAACATTGACTCAAATTTCATTTTTACTACATTAAAGCCGTAATCTTCATCTTTTGAGCTTTCTATTTTTTCCACAATCAAGCTGGGATCCTCTCCTGCATTTTTTACTATCCATTTTACAGGCTCTGCAAGAGCGTTGTGTAATATTTCTATACCTATCTTTTGATCCTGGTTTACTTCCTCTTTTGCTAATTTTAATAATGATCCTCTTGCTCTTAACAGGGTAACTCCGCCACCTGGAACAATTCCTTCTTCTAGGGCTGCCTTTGTTGCTGCAACTGCATCAATCACTCTCTCTTTTTTCTCCTTCATTTCTATCTCTGTTGCAGCGCCAACATTTATAACAGCAACTCCGCCTGAGAGTTTTGCGAGTCTTTCCTGAAGTTTTTCCTTGTCAAAGTCTGAGGTTGCTCTATCAATTTCTTTTTTTATTTGAGCAATTCTTGTTTTTACTTGTTCTTTACTACCTTTACCGCCAATGATTTGTGTGCTTTCATTTGTTGATCTGACCTTGTCTGCACGGCCACAGTCTTCAAGTGTCACGCTATCCAGTTTTCTTCCGGTGTCTTCTGATATTACAGTTCCACCTGTAAGAATAGCTATGTCTTCAAGCATTGATTTTCTTCTATCACCAAATCCAGGTGCTTTAACTGCTAACACATTAAAGGTTCCTCTGAGTTTGTTAACAACGAGTGTAGCCAGGGCTTCCCCTTCAATCTCATCTGCAATAATAACTAGATCTTTGGAAACCTTGATAAAGCTTTCTAAAAATGGCAATAGCTCCTGAAGTGAAGAAATCTTTTTGTCTGTAATAAGAATATAAGGATTTTCAATTTCTGCCTCCATTCTGTCTGCATTAGTTACAAAATAGGCAGAAGCATAACCTTTATCAAATTCCATACCTTCTTTATAGTCAACATAAAACTCTACTCCTTTTCCTTCTTCAACTGTAATCACACCATCTTTTCCGACTTTTTTAATTGCTTCTGCAATTAATTTACCTATCTCCTGATTTTGAGCAGAAATAGTAGCAACTTCTTCTATATTCTTTTCTCCCACAGGTTTTGATTTTTCCTTAATTGCCTCAACTATTTCCTTTGCGGCTTTCTCCATGCCAATTTTTATAAACATTGGATTTGCACCTGACCCAACAGCTTTAAAGCCCTCATTTATTATTGATCTTGCCAGCAATGTGGCTGTTGTTGTGCCGTCTCCTGCTACATCATTTGTTTTGCTTGCGGCCTCTTTAATAAGCTGGGCACCCATATTTTCAAATGGATCTTTGAGCTCAATTTCTTTTGCAACGCTTACACCATCATGTACAACATTTGGTGCTCCCCACTTTTTGTCTAGAGCAACATTTCTTCCGCGTGGACCAAGAGTAACGACAACTGCGTCAGCTAATTTGTTAACACCACTAATAAGTGCTTGTCTTGCTTCTGTTGAGTATTTTATTTGTTTTGCCATAATATTTTGAAAATCCGAAATAAATTATATTTTCTAAAAAAATTGTCAATCCTTATTCTACAATAGCCAAAATTTCTTTTTGCTCAATAATTATCCATTCTTCTGTTCCAACTTTAATCTCATTTCCTCCCCATTTTTTATACATAACTTTTTGTCCAACCTTTACAACCATAGGAACTTTTTCACCTTTTGGAGTAATATCTCCTTCTCCCACTGCCATAATAAGACCAATTTGTGGTTTTTCTTTTGCTGTGTCTGGAAGTAAAATTCCGCTTGCAGTTTTTTCTTCTGCCTCAAGCGGTTTAATGAGAACGTTTGAAAATAAAGGATTAATTTTATTTGTGTTTTGAGTGCTTGTCTTTGCCATATTTATAAATTGTCATTTAGAGGTACCGACTGCTAATATACAACAAGTAGACTAATCTTGTCAATATCCCATAGTTGATTGGTCTGATTTGGTCCGATTCTTATTGACTTATTATGTAAAATAATTTACGCTAAAATAAGTGTAAATTATTGCTTGAACATTGTTCAGGTCTTTAGATTGCACGGATTTTTTATCCGCGTGAATCCATAACGTTTAACTTTTGGATTTACACAGACACATTTTTATCCGTGAAATCATAAGCCTTTGGAGATAAGTTCTAAGCGATACAATTTCATAATGAAACTATTTACCAATAAATTTTTTATTTCAGGATTTTTATTCCTTCTTCTTTTAAGCATTCCCTTAACTCTTTTTTTTGTGAGCAAACAGCAGGAGATTAGAAGCAGGGCAACTCCTTCAACTACTCTATCTTTTAATCCTGCCAATGTAACAGCAACTTTAAATGAACCTTTTACTGTAGATGTAAATGTGGACCCAGGTCAAAATGTGGTTTCTTCTGTAAAGCTGGTTATAAATTATGATACTACAAAACTTGAGGTTACAAGCGCTGATGTTACCCCTTCTACTTCTTTTGGACTAACCCTTGAAGGACCAACAATTACTTCTGGCACAATACTTATTTCTTTAGGTATAGGTTTTGATGTCAGTAGAGCCGTGCAGTCTCCTACAAAGGTTGTAAGTATTAAATTTAAGCCTATTGCTCCAACAGGCGGCACTCCTTCTCAGATAACCATCAACGCTACCCAAACAGAAATTCTATCTCTTGCTTCAGGTGATCAGCCTGGAGAAAACGTTTATATGAAGAATGCGGCACCTGCAACAGTTACCATTAATCAAGGAGATAGTCCAACAACTGCACCTAGCCCAACAGAAGCAACTAGTGCCCCATCTCCAACAACTCCAGCTGCAACTGCAGGAGAAAATATGCCTCCCACATGTTCTGCGCTTAACGTAGACAGGGAAACCAGTGGAACAGCACCTTTTTCTATGACGTTTACGGCCAATGGTAAAGATACCGATGGAAAGATTACTAAAGTTACTTTTGATTTTGGTGATGGTCCCGTTCAGGATATTACAGAAGCTGGCAATATTGGGAGTAACTCTGTTAGTGTTCAAGTTGCTCATACCTATAGAAGTCCGGGAACATATAAAGTGTCAGCTACTCTTACAGATGACAAAAATGCCATAAGCACAGTTGAAACATGTACTCAGACTATTACGGTAACAAAGGCTGAAGATGGCGGGACAGGAGGTGTTGGACCAACATCTACTCCGGCTGCTGCAACCGAAACCCCTGCACCAACACCGGCAGCAACGGACACCCCAGCTCCAACATTAACACTCGTTGCAACGATACCAGATACAGGTAGTACTGAAACAACAATTGCCGTAGTTGGCGCTGTTGTATTAACGGTTATTGGAGGACTACTTCTACTAGCATTATAAGCATTAATTGTTCTAAGTCTTTTAACAAATTTAAAGAAATACTCTTTTATCAACTTTAAATTTCCAATTTCAAATGTCAAATGACAAGTAATTAAAGCTAAAAACTAAGAGCTGAAAAGTAAAAACTACAACTTAAAAGTTAAAGCTTTAAGTTTTAAACTTTAGTTTTTCGCTTTGCATTCTTGTCCTGAGCGAAGTCGAAGGATTTCGCTTTACGCTTTTAACGATTTGGACTTTGTCATTTGGATTTAAAAGAATTGGGATTTTGTTTAGGTCAATTAGAAATTAGAGCAATTAGATTAATTGAAATATAGATCATGACTTTAATATGTCCATAAAAACTTCTTTTGGAATATCTACGCCTCCAATTTTTTTAAGCTTTTCTTTCCCTTTTTTTTGTTTTTCAAGAAGCTTTGTTTTTCTTGTGTAATCGCCACCTGAAAGTTTTTCAATTACATTCTTGTGAAGAGCGGCTATTTTTTCACCTGCAATTACTCTACCACCGATCCTTGCCTGCAAAGACACCACAAATTGATGTTTTGGTATTGCTTCTTTTAATTTATATAAAATATCACGGGCAAAATATTCAGTTTCAGACTTGTGAATTATAAAAGATAATTCATCTACCACTTTATCATTTAGGGCAATGTCTACTCTTACCAGATCTCCTCTTCTGTATTCTAAAAATTCATAATCAAAAGATGCAAAACCTGAAGATGCAGATTTTATTTTGTCGTAGAAATTAAATACAACTTCTGATAGTGGTATTTCAAAAACAATTTTAACCTGTGATCCAAAATAAACAATTTCTTTCTGGATTGCTCTTTTTTTATAGATTAGTTCTAATAAATTTCCCAAGTATTCATGGGGGGTATATATTTCTCCTTTAATATAAGGTTCTAAAATTTCCTTTTTTGACATATCAAACTCTTGAGGTTTGGAAATGGTTTTACCGTCTACGATGTATTCTATGCTTGGAGGGGCTATAAAAACATCTATTCCAAATTCCTTTTCTATTCTCTCAATTGTAATTTGAGCATGTAAAAGTCCTAAAAAACCACATCTTAGACCTGGGCCAAGGATTACTGAATGTTCAGGAGTAAAAGATAGGGATGCATCAATAAGCTTCAGCTTTAAGAAGGCATTTCTTAAATTGTTAAATTCAGAGGCAGAATAAGGAAAGAGAGATAGATAGACGTATGGCTTAACCGGCATATATCCTGGAAGAGCTGGACCGGGATCTTTAAGAGTTGTTATTGTATCCCCAACTTTTGCTTTTGAAATATCTTTTATATTTGTTATAACAAAACCCACTTCTCCGCTTGAGATTTCTTCTGAGAACGAGTAGATTGGCTGCATATAGCCGGTACCAAGAACCATTGCAGTACTATTGTCTGATATAAATTTTATCTCATCTCCTTTTTTTATCTTGCCGTTTTTTAATCTTGTATAAATCACAATTCCTTTATGCTCATCATAAATTGAGTCAAAGATTAAGGCCTGAGCTGGATCATTTTTGTCTCCTGTTGGTGGTGGGATTCTCTTAATAATCTCAAGAAGCAGATTTTCTACATTCTCTCCACTTTTGGCTGAAATTTTCAAGATTTCATGTTTGTCAAACCCAAAACTTAGAACTAAGTCTTCTTCTGCTTTTTCAACCTGTGCACTGTCAAGATCAATCTTGTTGATTACAGGAATTATTACGAGTCCCAGTTTTTTGGCAAAATTATAGTTTGCAACAGTTTGGGCCTGAATTCCTTTAGTAGCGTCTACGAGCAATACTGCTCCTTCACAGGCTTGTAGGGTTCTAACAACTTCATAGGAAAAGTCGACATGTCCTGGTGTGTCTATAAGATTTAGAATGTACTTCACCTCGGACGGTGGCAGGCCGAGTTTGCGAGGCCATGACTCCTCCGAGGTGGAATGGTTTAAATCTGATAATTTATATTCCATTCTTACTGGTGCGAGTTTGATGGTTATTCCGTGCTCACGGGCGATAGGATTGGAGTCCAAAAATTGTTCTCCAATTTTTTCTTTTGATACAGTCCCTGTCATTACCAGCAGCCTATCTGCTAAAGTTGATTTACCATGGTCAACATGAGCAATAATTGCAAAATTTCTTATATTTGATTGGTTTTCCTTGATATTTGGCTCCATATTGAAATTATACCAGAATATGAGGCTAAAATGTTTTGTAAAACACTAGAGACCGAGCAAAGATGTATTTAAGTAAAACCAATTTAAACCAAAAAGGCGACAGCTGATTTAAATTAAATTATTTTAATTGAATTCCTGAAGGTAAATTTTGCCGGTGTACTAGGACACTAGAATAAAAGGTATTAATTAATATTTTCCTTTTCTAAGTCTTTCAACATCACGCCAACCAATATCTGTTCTAAAATGTAAATTGTTTCCATCTATGCTTATTACAGACATTGCCTCATATGCTTTTTGTCTTGCCTCAACAACCGTTTTACCTTCGCCTACAACGTAAAACAATCTTCCTCCAGAAACGTAATATCTTCCATTTATTTTTTTAACTCCTGCTCCATATATTTTTACTCCATCTACTTTTTTTGCATCTTCAAGACCATAAATTTCTTTTCCGATAGCCTGTGAGTAATCACCAGGATATCCCCTTGATGCTCCTGCAACAACAACGCGGGCTTTTCCATCTGTCTTAAAATCAATTTTACTGATGTCTCCGTGTGCAACTGCCAAACCCACTTCATATAGATCATTTACTAGACTAGGGACAATGACTTGTGCTTCTGGATCTCCCCATCTAGCATTAAATTCTATAACGTAAGGATGAAGTTTTCCTTTTTGTTTTACAACCATTCCTCCCAAATACAAAACTCCTTTATAAGGTCTTCCTTCTTTATTTAATCCCAGAACTGCTTTGCACAAAATCTTCGCTTCTACTTCTTTTAATAATTCCTCCGTCAAAACTAGAGGTGGAGCACTACACCCCATTCCTCCTGTATTTTCTCCTTCATCAAAATCATTAACCCTTTTATGATCCTGGGCGCTGCCTATAATTTTATAATGCTGACCATCGGTAAGGATGTAGGTTGAAAATTCCTCACCTACCGACCCGTCATCTCCCTGCAGCCATTTTTCTATAAGAAATACTTTTCCTGCATCTCCAAATTTTCTCATTTCTAATACTCTTTGCGCCGCCTCTTCATTGTTTTTTGCGGGCAATACACCTTTTCCTTCTGCCAGCAATGCTGCTTTTATAAACCACCTCTGGTCAGGTTGGTTTTTTAAAAATTCCAACCCTTCTTCTGTTGAGAGACAAATCTTGAAAAAAGGTTGAGGGAGTCCCTCTATTTTTCCAAATTCTCTTGCCCAAGCTTTATCCCATTCAATTTGTCCGGCATTTCTGGTAGGTCCGGTAACGAGGATTCCCTTTTGAGTAAGAATATCTACAAGGCCTGCTTCTACAGCGTTGTCCTGAGCAACATCTACCAAAGCTACATCCTCTTGTTTGCAAATATCTAAAATATCTGTAGTACTTGTAGTTTTTATTTGGGGATGAATTTCAACCGGCTTATCAGTATTGATCTGCATTAAATCATTTCCAGGAATTGCGATTATTCTTTCTACGTGTTGGCTCTCTGCATATTTATCTACAAGAACTGATCCCCTTCCTCCCCCGTCAACTACCACCACAGTATTACCTACACTTCTTTTTTTTGACATATTATTTTATACATAAAATAACAAACTTTTATAATTCTACGACATCTCACAATTTCTAAAAACGATATCTATTAAGGGACTAATGATTCTTAAGTATTCACTTTTGATTGTATTCAATTATTTCTTGTGGGTTTTTTAGGATTCCGATAAGGCCTTGGTGTTCTGCTCTTTTTAGACGAGGATAAAGTGTTTCAACTGTGTCTTCCGGCAAAACGTCTACTATTACTCTTTTCAGCACGGGTCCGAAATCTGCTTCTTCCGTTACTATGTGCCAGGTGGATCCGGCATACTTTAGGGGGAGAAAATTTGCAACTGCCTTATCTGTCATAAGACCCTTGTTCCATGGAGCTTCTGTACCGTCTGGAAAAAGAATAGGTTTACCATCTTCATCTGGAATTAATCCTGGATGGATGTTTAATGTAGCTCCCTTAAAAGTTTCAAAATATTCCCGAGACAAGATAATTGAGAAGCCTTCCAGGATTGCTATTTGAATTCCTCTGCTGTTTAAGAGTTCTGCAAGTTCTTTTCCATAGGCTTTTCTTTCTGTTTGAGATTTACGGTCCAAAAGTGATTTTACTTCCAAAGGTAAATTATTTCTTCTTACAACATCACTTGCTTTGATATCTAATTCTTCACCAATAACAAGGTCTACCTGACAATTTATTATCTGGTTATTTATTGCATCTACTGCTGCCTGAAGGTTTGATCCCGTGCTTTTTTTTGATACAAGAAAAGCAAGATGGGTTATTCCCGATCTTTCTTCTTGCCCGGCTCCGTTTTCTAAAATTTCTGTTTTTACTACCATCTTTCTTTTATGGGTTGAATTTGGGACCGTCTATTGGTTCTTCTACTTGTTTTAGGACTTTTTGCCAGTTGCCGAATCTTTTGATGGCCGCAATTATATAATATGCTTCTTTGATATTGAGGAGCCAGGTAAAGAAGATATAGGTGGAAAAACCCAAAAATGATGCAATTCCGGTGAGCATAATTAGATTTATGGTTCTTGTTGTGTCAAAAACAAGCTGATCTAAAAGCTTTATAGGTACGTATAGAGAGAATCCCATAATCAGGCTTGCAACAGATATTTTAATAACGTTTAAAAGAATTTTCACCTTGGGAAGTGATACTTTTTTGTTTACAAAAAATGTCATTAGGATAAAACTTAAAATAGTTGCAAAAGAATAAGAAAGAGCAAGGTAATAAATGGGCAGCTTGTAAATAAGAATAAAGAGATAAGAAAGCGTTACATTAAAAATTACAGATATTAAGGTTATGTAAAGAGGAGTTTTTGTGTCTTTAAAAGCGTAAAATGCCCTTGAAAGTAAATAGATGAGAGCTTGGGCAAAAACTGAGATAGAGAAAAGAGCAAGGGTTAGGCCTGTATCAATTGTTGCCTGCCAATCAAATCTTTGTGTTCCATAAAAAAGCCTTACAAGCGGAATACGCAAAACTATCAGAAGAACACTAACTGGAAGAGTCAAATAAAGAATTTGATTAAAAGAAGAAAGAAATATAGATAAAAATTCTTGTTTGTTTTCTTTTTTTAAAGCAAGAGAGGGAAAGCTTGCTTGAGCAATTGATTGACCAAATAAAAGAACCGGGGCCATAACCAAAGTCTGGGCAAGATCAAAAACAACCAAACTTCTTGCCGAAAGAAAGGAGGCAAAGAAAACGTTAGCTGTTATTGAAAGCTGAACAATAATAATAGTGATGGATCTGGGGATCATAAGATCAAATATTTTAGTGACTCCATTTTGAAGATTTAAAGTGGGCCGGAATACAAATCCGGTTTTTTTAAGAAGAGGTGTTTGGACAAGAAAAAAAAGTAAACTACCAATCAAAACCCCAATTGTTGCTCCATATATTCCAAAAGTTGAAGCAAAAAGAATAAGACCAAGTATTATTCCAAGATTATATAAAGAAGTAGCAATCCCCGGGATTAAAAAATGCTGGTAAGACTGGAGAACAACTGTTGCAACAGTACCAAGAATAAAAAAGAGCTGAGAAAGCTGAATTATTCTTATGAGGTTGGCCATAAGAGAAAGCTCTTCTTTTGAAAAACCCGGGGTTATAATTGAGGCAAGCTGGTATGAAAAAAGGATTACAACTATTGAAATGAGGGAATAAATAATAATCCCTATAGTGATAAGCGAGGAAGTCATAGAAAAAGCCTCTTCTTTTTTGCCTTTTGATAAATACTCAGAGAAAATAGGAATAAAAGAAGAAAATAAGGCTCCTGCAATAAGAACCTGGAATAAAAAGTCCGGAATCCTAAAAGAAGCCAGAAATACTCCTAGATCACTTGATGCACCAAAGTAAGAAACAAGAAGCCTATATTTAAATACTCCTAATAGCTGAGAAAAAATTGTGGTAAGGATTATAAAAAAGGCCGCTGAAAAAATGTTTGTTTGTTTGGAGGCGATTGCATTTAAGCTCTTCCTCACAATACTATTGACCATATGTTTGCTTAGAATTAAGATTGCTCCTAAAGGTTTTGACTTCACGGATTTAAGACATCCGTTCCATCCAAAAAGTTGACCTTTAAGCCTACATACCGCCTTGCTGACGCAAGCAGGGCAGATATGGATTTAGACGGATAAAATCTGTGAGATCTAAAAACAATAATAAGCCCTGTGCCTATTCGTCATAGGGTTCTGTTGTTTTTTAAAGTATAGCATGTTAAAATGGCCTTATGCCACTAATAAAATCTGCAATTAAGAAATTAAGACAGGACAGAAAAAAAGAGAAGATCAGAGACCAATTCAGGAAGGAATTGGATAAGTCAGTTAAAAAAGCAAATAAAGAAAAAAAGGCAGACCTTGTAAAAAAGGCCATTTCTCTTGTAGATAAAGCTGTTAAGAAGAATATAATCCACAAAAATAAAGGCGCAAGAATTAAGTCTGGTCTTTCAAAATTGGCTAAACCAACTGCCAGTGAGGCTAAAAAGGAAATACCAAAGCAAAAAATAGTTGCACAAGCAAAGACGTCAAAGGCCAAGTCTTCAAAAGCCAAATCCCCAAAAATAAAAACTACAAAGTCTAAAAATCATAAATAAATTTTAATTCCCCAAATCTTTAGTTAACTTTTAAATTAGAATTTTTGCTTTCCCTCTTGAAAAACGAAGCTAAGGAATTACGTAATTCAATAAAACCCAATGAAGCTTTGATTTTTATAACGATTATAACTAGCTATACCCCTTATCATTTTGAAAGCTCCTGTAGGCATAAATCACAATTTGCAAAATCAAAGCGGAGTGGTATAAACTAAAATTGGTAGTTATTTTTAAATTATTACTCCTGCAGTGAGACTGTAGGGTATTTGTTATGGAAAAAGGGGTAATTAAAAGATCGGCTGGGCAAAATCCAGCGAAAACAAGAATAAACCTAAGTACTATTTCAAGGAATAGATTGGCTGATCTGCTTTTTAAATGGGTTATTAATGGAGGAAGAATTATTATTGTACTTACAGAGCTTATTACCTTGGGGGCTTTGTTCTATAGATTTGTAATAGACGGACAGATAGTTGACCTACATGATCAAATAAAAATTGAAGAATCTATAGTCAAAGCTCAGGAACAAAAAGAAATGGGATACAGAAGCATTCAAGAAAGACTTACAAATGTTGATGGACTTTCAAAGGAAGCATCTTCCAGAGTAAACACTCTTAATACTTTAATTTCTTCTATTGAGTCTCAAAATCTGACTGTGGACTCATTTCTGATGAGTCAGAGTTCAATAGCTATTGAGGGACAAACTTTTTCCATATTTGTACTAAATGATTTTATAGAAAATCTAAAGAAAACTCCTGATATTAAATCTATTAACATTGATCAAATAACAAACAGAAAATCAGGGATAGATTTTAAAGTTGTTATTGAAATGGAGGCTAAAAGTGGATAATTTGAAGCTTAATTTTAAAAAAATATATAAGGAATTAGAAAAAAGATATAGCAGTTTAAAAGAGCCTGAGAAAAAGAAGATCTTAATGTATGTTTATGGCATTTTAACTTTTTTCACAGTATCATTTTTTGCGGTATTTGCCATAAACCCAACTCTCAATACGATTACGAACCTGCAGAAGCAGTATGAAGATAGTAAATATGTCAAGGAATCTCTTGTTAAAAAGAAAAATGCATTGAGACAATTAGATATACAATTTCAAACAATAAAGTCCGATCTTAATATTGTTTATCTTGCAATTCCAACATCTCCTATGATGCCATATTTAACAAGACAAATACAAAATCTTGCACAAGTAAATGATTTAAAAATCATAAGACTTGATTTTGGAGGAACAGAGCTTTATCCTGCAACAAATAAACCTTCTTCAATTTATTCTTATAATTTTAATATAAGCCTAGAAGGAGATGAAAAAAAGGCTATTGCTTTTATTTCTTCCATCATTAATTTTGATAGGATTATAACTTTATCAACAATAAACATAAATAAAACCTCTACAGGAGAAGTCAACTTATCTATTACCGGTAGGGCATATTTTAATAAACAATAAAAGTATGTTAAAAAATATATTATATATTGGAGTACTTACAATGATATCGGTATTTGTATGGATTGGTTTTAATCTCCACCACAGTAATACCACCTCTACCATTGAAGAGCCAACAAGCATAAGGATTAATCCAATCACAGCTTCTTTTGATACTAAAACTATAGATAGTTTAAAATCAAGAAAAAGCATATCAATAGATTTAAAAGAAGTGTTAAAAATATCTACTCCTTCCCCCACCACCCTCCCCACAATCATGCCAACAGACATTCCAGCTGAGACCCCAAGCCTTGAGAATAATGAAACAAGTGAGTCAGCAGGACAGGAAAATCAGGAAATACCTGCATCTTCTTCAGGAGACATAGAAAATATTTTATAAATTATGAAAAAGAACATTTGGCAAAGAAGGATACCAACAATAATAGGCCTCACTCTAGTTATTGTGGGAATTTGGGCATCTTCTTCTCTTATTCAAAAAAGCTTGGATTATGTCACCCGTGCCGGTCCTGACAGTAATCCCCAAAACATTACAATATCAGATGTTAATGACACGTCTTTTACCGTTTCATTTTTTACGACTGGCAAAACAAAGGCAATAGTAAATTATGGAGAAAATAAAGAATTGGGAACCTTGGCATATGATAATAGAGATAAGTCGGGAGAACAAAATCCTTATTATTCTCATAATATTACAGCTTCAAATTTGAAGCCTGGAATTAAATATTATTTTTCAATTATTGTTGATGGTAATATTATCCTGAACAATAATGAGCCATTTGAAATCCAAACCGGGTTAGAAGCTTCATCTCCTCCTTTTGAAAATTATCCAATATTTGGGAAAGTTATTTTTTCAGATGGAACAGAAGCAGAAGACGTTTTGGTAATAATGAAGGCCAAAGATGTACAAACAGTTTCAACCCTAACCAAAAAAAATGGGGAGTATATTATTCCTTTAAATTCCGCAAGAAAACAAGATCTAGGTGCATATTATGAATTTAGTCCTGATACTAATATTGACATAGAATTTTATAAAGGAAGCTCTAAATCAACAGTAAGCGTATTATACAAAAACGCAAAGTCCGTGCCGCTGGTTACTCTATCTAAGGATTATAATTTTGAAAATGAGGATTTAGCACCTGAAATTGAATCAACAATTTCTTCTGCATTAAAGGCTCCATCTGCTGTCATAAGCTCTAAAGAGGTTAAGATCTTAACACCCAAAGAAGATGAAGCCTTTATTGATCAAAAACCTACGTTTAAGGGATATGCATTGCCAAATGAAAAAGTTAAGATTACCATAAGATCAGAAGATCCTATTACCACAGAAGTAAAAACTGACAGTAAGGGCTTTTGGTCTTTTAGGCCAATTGCAGGACTTGCTCCGGGAGAACACACCATCACAATTGAAACAATAGATGAATTTGGAATAATTAAAAAAATTACTCAATCATTTATTGTCCATGCGTCAGGTACTCAAGTAACAGAGTCTGCAACACCTTCTGCAACCCCTACCGTGAAGCCAACAATCACTTTAACACCAACACCAACTTCTGCTCCTACACCCACAACAAAACCCACAACTAGTCCTACTTTAACCCCTACAGATAAGCCTTCTGTTGTCTCACCAACCATAAGACCAACTGAAGATGTTTCTGCTATACAAGAAATATCTCCCACTTCTATTGAAACTATTTCTATAGAACCCACAACAAAACCAACTGTACCAATTAAAAACCTGACCACTACCATTGCCAGTCCGGGAGACACTGTCACACCCGCAACTTTGACATTTATCTCTACACTCTTTATACTTGCAGGCGCAGCACTTTTCTTAGTTTTTTAATCTAAATGAGTAAATCTATAGCAATTTGCGGAGCAGGATTTACTGGTCTTGCAGCAGGTCTACAACTACTCAAGCTTGGGTATAAGGTTACTATCTTTGAAAAAGAAAGATGGCCTGGAGGGCTTGCAGATGGCTTTAAAGATCCTTCCTGGAATTGGACATTAGAGAAACACTATCACCATTTTTTTACAAATGATAATAAAGTACTAGATCTTGCAAAAGAGATTGGTCATAAAATAATAATTGAAAGACCCAATACCTCTGTTTTTGTTGATAATGAGATTCTTCAACTTGATTCTCCTTTAAAAGCGCTTACTTTCCCAAAACTTTCTCTATTGCAACGGCTAAGGATGTCTCTTGTACTAGCAATCTTCAGATACAATCCTTTTTGGAAACCTTTGGAAAAACTCAAAACAACTAGAACCCTGCCAAAGCTTATGGGAAAGAAGGCATATAAAATGATTTGGGAACCGCAACTTGTAGGAAAGTTTGGAAAAAACGCAGATGAAATATCTCTTGCGTGGTTCTGGGCCAGAATAAAAAAGAGGACAACAAAACTTGCTTATCCTGAAAAAGGTTTTTTGGAATTTGCAAAAAACTTAGTACAGGAGATTGAAAAAAAAGGCGGAAAAATACATTTTGAAACTCAGGTAAATGAAATAGAAAGTAAAAATAAGATCAAACTGAAAATCAAATCTAAGAACATTAGAACAAAAGAATTCGAGTTTGACAAGGTCATTGTAACCTTACCATCTTTTACATTCTTAAAGATTGCCCGCGGTTTACCTTCTAATTATCAAAAAAAATTAAGTCTTTTAAAAGGACTTGGTGCAATCAATGTTGTCATAAGACTTAAAAAACCTTTTTTTCCTAAAGATATTTATTGGCTCAGTGTTTGTGACAAAAATTCTCCTGCAATGGCAGTTGTTGAACATACCAATTTTATGGATAAATCTTTTTATAATAACGAGCATATAATATATGTAGGGAAATATTTGCCGTTTAATCATTCCTATTTTCAAAAAAGCGATGAAGAAATTTTAAAGACTTATGATCCTTATTTAAGAAAGATGAACGAAAACTATAAAAAAGAGATTATTGACTATAAGGTTTTTAGGGCTCCTTTTGCTCAACCCCTAATTCCAATTAATTACTCAAAAATTATACCAAGCTTTACTACTCCTCTTAATAATGTTTATCTTGCAAATATCCAACAGGTTTATCCTTGGGATAGAGGAACAAATTATGCTGTGGAGATGGGAGAGAAAGTGGCGGAAATGATAACTGAAAGAGATAAATAATTGATCTGATTACTTTAAAGTGCAAAGATCAAAGTGCACTCGCCTCGCGAAGCGGGAAAATCAAAACCTAATTCAAAGCTAAAAACCAATTACTTTGATTAATGATTGATGATTGATGATTGATGATTTTGTTTTTGTATTCATTATTCATCAATCATTATTCGTTAATCATTGTTCTTTATTCTTTAATCATCTTTGTCAGCCAAAGGCTTTGACCACAGGCCAATAGTCCTTTGGACTAGATCGTCCTCTGGACGAAACTTGTTTTTGATATTTGACCCCGGTTTAATCGGGGGGGAGATTTGAGATTTGATCTTTTAGAGATTAGCATTATGGATTTAATTAGAATAAAATTAAGTTTTACAAACATACTTTTATTAATAATAATACTACTAGGAGTATTTTTTAGAGTTTATAATCTCAACTGGGGCTCTCCATTTTATTTTCATCCTGATGAAAGAAATATTGCTTCTGCTGTTACACAATTAAGATTTCCCCAACAAATGAATCCGCATTTTTTTGCCTATGGCAGCCTGCCAATTTATGCAATTTATTTTCAGGGTCTTGTCTGGAATTTGGCAAATTCCCTATTTAACAATCCGGTTATTGATAACTTTATAATTTCATTTGGCCAAACAATAATCATTAGTAGGATTTACTCTTTAATTTTTTCCTTTCTTATTCTCTTTCTTTTATATAATACGGGTAAATTAATTAAAGATAAAAGGACGGGTTTTCTTGCTCTAATCCTTGCATCAGCAAGCCCCGGATTTATTCAATATTCACATTTTGGAACTTTTGAAATGTGGCTTACATTTTTTTCTCTTCTTTTGTTTTATTGTTTGTTAAGCTACATTATAAAGCAAAAATATAAGTATCTACTTTATTCTTCTGTTGTTGTGGGAACACTAATTTCTATTAAAATATCCTCTCTTATATTTCTTCCGGTTCCTGTAATTGTTTTTTTATTGGTAAATCACAAACAAAGATTAATGTTGAAACTAAAACAAATTTTTGGGATTCTATTTCTTTCTTTAACAACCTTTTCAATATTTTCTCCTTTTGTTTTTTTAGACTTCTCTTCTTTCCAAAACAGTTTTAAATATGAATCCTCAGTTGCTATAGGAGCTCTACCGGTTTTTTACACACAGGGATTTTATGACACTACTCCTGTACTTTACCAGTCTATAAATACGCTTCCTTTTTTACTTAATCCACTACTTTCTGTGACTTTTATTTTTGCACTGCTTTATTTGTCTTTTGTCTCTTTAAAAAGGGGCGGTAAAAAGAGTATGTTTTTAATTATGTTTTTTGTAATTATATTTTTCTCTCAATCTTTTCTTTTTGTAAAGTGGACAAGGTATATTGTTCCAAGTCTACCATTTGCATACCTAATAATTTCACTTTTTTTAATTTCGTTAGCTGAACAACTGAATAAAAAAAGTGCCATAAATAGTTTAAAAAAAATTAATATTATTTTTTTAGTAATTATAATTTTAAGTAATTTGTTTTTTGCTTTTTCTTTCTTTACAACAGTTTATTTAAAAGGTGATACTAGGGCTTCTGCCAGTATTGTTGCAAAAGGGGAAATTAGCCCAGATGCAAGAATTTTAAGTGAGGTTTATGACTTGGGAATTCTTCCTTTTAACCAGTATTTTAACAATATTAAACTTTATAATTTTTACAATATAGACCATAATCCACACAATAGTAATTTCTTGACAGAGGTGGGGGAAAGTGACTATATTATTCTTGCAAGTCCAAGAGTAACCAGAACAAGACTTGTGAATCCTAAAAGATTTCCCATTAGCAGTACATTTTATAGAAATCTTTTTTCAGGCAAACTTGGATATAATAAGATTTATGAAACTCCTTGTGATTTTTTTTGTAAAACAACTTATTTAGGAGATCCTGTTTTTAGATTTGAAGAAACGGTGAATGTTTTTGATAGACCAACACTGTTTATCTTTCAGAAAGCTAAAAAGTAAAAGCTCAAATCCGATTTAATCGGATTAAAAGCTCAAAACCAAAACTCAAAAGTCAAAGTTTTAAGTTTTAAACTTTAGTTTTGCGCTTTGCACTTTTCGCTTTACGTTTTTAATGTTTATGAATCAGCGTTTTTACCCGATTAAAATTTTGTTTTTCATAATCCTAATTAGTGGAGTATTTCGATTTTATGGCCTAAACTGGGATCAGGGATTTCATCTTCATCCAGATGAGAGAGCGATTACGATGTACAGTCTTACCCTCTCTTTTCCTAACAGCTTCACAGAATTCTTTTCAGTCAATAGCCCACTCAATCCCCACTTTTTTGCCTATGGAAGCTTTCCTCTTTATCTTCTTAAAGGAGCGGGTGTTCTGGGAGGATTTTTTGACTCTTCTTTTTCCCAGTACGCGAATATAAATATTCTAGGAAGATATATATCTGCATTATTTGATATTTCAACAATTATTTTAATATATTTTCTAGGAAAAAGGGTGCTTAACAAACAAGTGGGCTTACTTTCCGCCTTTTTTTATTCAATAAGCGTATTACCCATTCAAAGCTCTCATTTTTATATTGTTGACATTCCCTTGACCTTTTTTACTCTTTTAACGCTTTACATTCTTATTTGTTTTTATGAAAAACCAACTCTGCAAAAAGCAATCTTGATTGGTTTTACTTTTGGTCTTTCTATTGCTACTAAAACAAGTGCTTCACTTCTTACTGTTTCAATTGGGACTGCGCTTTTTGCTGACTTTCTCTTAATTTTTTTTAGGTCACCCCATAAGCCAAAAAATTGGCTCCCCCACCTTCCAAAAGTATTAAAAAAATTATTTGTTTTTGGCCTGCTCATCTCTTGCACAGCTACTGTTGTTTTTTTTGCCGCAGAGCCATACGCACTAATTAGCTTTCCTGAATTTTTTAAACAAACTCTTCAACAAAGAATAATGACATATAATCCCTTTATTTTTCCTTATACCCTTCAGTATGTAGGAAAAATTCCATACTTATATGAAGTAAAGAATCTTTTTCTTTGGGGACAAGGTCCTTTTCTTTCTCTTTTTTCCATAATGGGTGCTTTTTATTTTACCTTTTTAGCTTTTAAAAGAAGTAGGGAAGAAAAATGGGCAAAAGAAACAATACTAGCTGTCTTTTTTTGGGTTTATTTTTTAGTTGTCGGAAAATTTGCAATAGGTTTTATGAGATATCTTCTTCCTATCTATCCGCTTCTTTGTCTTTTTGCAGCAATGTTATTTTTTCAGCTAATTCAATTTCTTACCAAAAGATTTAAACCTCCAATGCTCTCTGTCATTTACTTACTGTTTTTCATTCTGTTTCTAGTCTGGCCAATTTCTTTTCTGCAAGTTTATACAAAACCTAATACCCGTACCTCAGCTACCAACTGGATCAACAAAAATATTCCTCTTGGGAAATCTATTGCTATTGAACATTGGGATGACACTCTTCCCTTACTTGGTCAACAAAATTATTATATGATAACTCTTGAGCTTTATAATCAGGATACTCCACTTAAATGGATGGGGATAAATCAGCAAATTAGTCAAGCAGATTACATAATTATTGCATCCAATAGATTATATGCTCCTCTGCAAAAACTAACTGACTGTGCAAATCTTCCACCAAGCTCTTGTTATAGACAAACTGCAAAATATTATCAAGACCTTTTCTCTGGAAGATTAAATTTTGAAAAGGTAGCAGAATTTGCGTCTTACCCAACAATCCCAATTGTCAATATTCCAATAAACGATCAGGAGGCAGACGAATCATTTACGGTGTATGACCATCCTAAAGTAATGATCTTTAAAAGACATAAATAAATTCTTGTTTTATTAAATCTTTAGGTGATACAATAAGTAACCATGAATTCAAAAGTCTTTATTGCTAATACTTCTCCCCAAACAATACTGGATGATTATAAAAAACTATTAAATGATATTAATTATAAAAATATTTTTGATCCTAAAAAGGAAATTGTTTTAAAACTTAATCTTTCCTGGACAAAGTTTTACCCCGCTTGCTCAACTCCTCCCTGGATGCTTGAAGGAGTTTTAAAAACCTTAATTGAAGATGGGATAGACCCAAAAAAGATCATTCCGGTTGAAAACAAGACTGTTGTCACAAATGTTTATGAGGGTTCTGTCAATAATAAATGGAAAAAAATCCTGGATAAATATAATGTTAAGATGCATTATTTAACAAATGAAAAATATATAAAATACAAGCCAAAAGGTAAAATGCTAATTTTGGATAAAATTTTCCCAAGAGGAATAATGCTCCCAAATATTATTTTTGATAAAAACATCATCCATTTGGCAACGGCAAAAATGCATGTTTTTACCACAACCACTGGAACCATTAAGAACTATTTTGGGATGCTTAGAGAGATTAGACATTTTGCGCACCGCTATATTCACGAAACAATTGTTGATCTTTTGACTATTCAAAAGGAAATACATCCCGGAATTTTGGGATTAATTGACGGCGCAGTTGTAGGAAAGGGATCAGGCCCTAGAGCAATGGATTGGGAAGAAAAAAATTATATTTTTGGATCTGGTAACCTTGTGGCAGTTGATGCTATAGTGGCTAAAACAATGGGCTTTAGTCCAGAAAATTTAAAATATTTAAAACTTGCAAGAGACTTAAAACTAGGACCAACAGATCCAGAAGTTAATATAAAAATTTCAAAAACATGGGGGTTTAAAAGAGCAGATACCTTTGCATCACGGGGACAAAAATTTATTTACCATAAGTTGCCTGAAAGAGTAGAAAAGTTTCTTTTACAATCTATTATTGCCCCCTGGTCTTACCTAGCATCAAGCGCATATCATGATTATTATTGGTATAATTTTATTGGAAGAAAAAGAATTAGAAGATTTTTAAAAACAAGTTGGGGAAAACTATTTAAAACATATTAAATGAATAAAGCTTCTATCCGTATTGGTTTTGACTTTGATAAGGTATTTGCAGACTATCCACCCTTGATCCCTAGCAAGGTTATTAATTATTTATATAAAAAACACAATCATAAACTTTCCTATAGGATTCCGGGAAGATTTGAACAGAAAATTAGAGTATTATCACATCATACTTTTTTTAGACCACCAATAAAGAGAAACATTGAGGCTCTAAAAAAAATTACTAAAGAAAAAGATCTTGAGATTTTTCTAATATCAAGTAGGTTTCAATTTTTAAAAGAAAGGACAGAAAAGTGGTTAAATAAAAATAATTTTAAAAAGTACTTTAAAGAGCTTTACTTTAACTTTGAAAATCAGCAGCCTCATCTTTTTAAAGATGATATTATCAATAAGTTAAAAATTAAAAAGTATATTGATGATGATTTACATCTATTGATGTATCTTGCCCAAAAACATCCTGAAATTGATTTCTACTGGATAGAAAATAATTTCGATAAAGACAAATTTGATTTACCTTCTACTATTATTCCTATTAAAGATCTTGAAGAATTCTGTAATAAATACATATGATTGGAACATTATCACAATCATTAGACCACAACAAGAGGATAACACAGATTCTTTACGTATCCGTGTAATCCAATGTAAAAACTTTACGATTCCGCAGATTAAAGAATCCGCGGCATCCCAAGTCTTTAAGAATTTTTTTAGTCATAGAATATTTATATGTCTACACAAGAGTTGATTTTAGTAATTCAGTGGTGGATGGCTTTTTGGATAATTGGATCTTCATCTCTACCGATCACCTCACTTATTTTTAAAGATTTTTCAGACAAAGGCTATATCTTCGCAAAAACAATTGGTCTAATTTTTGTTTCATATATTGTTTTTCTGCTTTCAATTCTTAGAATTGCACAATTTTCTCTTGAAACAATTTATTTTTCAATATTAATTGTATTATTTGTAAATATTTTAATTTTGATTAAACAAAGATCTGCAATTAAATATTTTAAAGAAAAATTTTTAACATATAGCGCTTTTGAGATATTGTTTTTTATAGGTATTCTTTTTTGGTCTTTTATAAAAGGTTTTGGGCCTGATATTTACGGATTGGAAAAATATATGGATTTCGGATTTATGAATTCAATACTTAGAAGCGATTATCTACCGGCGGCTGATATGTGGTTTGCTCCCCATTCTATTAATTACTATTATTATGGTCATTTTGTAGCAGCTCTTATGACCAAATTTACGCAAATACCCTCAAATATTTCCTACAACTTAATGATTGCTACTATTTTCTCTTTCACATTTGCTTCTTCCTTTTCTATTGCTTTAAATCTTTTTGATTTTAGAAAAATATCAAGAAATAGTGTAATAACAGGAATTTTTGCAGGATTATTTGTGTCATTTGCCGGCAATTTACATACCATTTATTCTCTTTTTAAGCCTTACACTACAGACAATCCTATTCCTTTTTGGTCTTTATTTTTTTCTGCCAGCTCTTTTCCAAACAGCTATTGGTATCCTAATGCTACAAGGTTTATTCCTTTTACAATCCACGAATTTCCACTGTATTCTTTTGTAGTTTCAGATCTACACGGACACGTTTCAGATATTCCGTTTGTGTTGTTGACAATTGCATTACTGCTTGCGATTTTTTTGAGATCTTCCGAAAACAAGCAAACTCAAAAGTCAAAAGTCAAAAGTCAAAACCAAAACTTAAAACTTAAAAGTTTTTTTTATAATCGAGAGTTTTTAATTTTTACTTTGCTAGCACTTGTGTTAGCAGTAATGTATATGACAAATGCGTGGGATGGAGCCATTTATATGCTATTATCGTCGCTGGTAATTATTGCGCTTACTGTTAAAAAAGAAATGTCTAATTCGAACGATAATATCAAATATCAAATATCAAATATCAAATATCAAATTTATAGCTCTTTAAAATATATTGGAGTATTGGTTGTTGGATATTTTGTTTTTACTTTACCTTTTAATTTAAATTTCAAGCCTTTTGTTTCCGGTATTGGAGTATTATGCTCCCCTCATTTTTTAACTCAAATCGGCAAAATTGGACCTTTTCTTTTTGAAGCAAATCATTGCCAAAAATCTACTCTTTGGCAACTTTTTATTCTTTATGGATTTTTTTACTTTTTTGTTTTTTCATATTCAATATTTATTTTAAAAATAAGAAGATATCAGGTGAAAGTGCAAGATTATTTTGTTATTCTATTGATCTTTTTATCCACACTCTTAATAATAGTACCGGAGTTTGTTTATGTAAAAGATATTTATCCAAATCATTACCGGGCAAATACTATGTTTAAGTTGGTCTATCAATCTTTTATTCTTTTATCAATCTCAAGTGCTTATATTTTGGTTAAAATAACAAGGACTACAAAAAGCTTTCCCTTTTTCTTGTCATCAATGATTTTTATTGGAATAGTTCTTGCTTATCCTTATTTTGCCATACCTTCTTACTATAATAAATTTATTAACTATAAAGGACTTGATGGAACAAAATATTTAAAAACACTACGGCCTTATGATTATGAAGCGATTCTATGGATTAATAAAAATATAAAGGGACAACCTGTTATGCTTGAAGCTCAGGGAGATTCTTATACGGATTATGCAAGAATCTCAGCAAATACAGGGATACCGACTGTGCTTGGCTGGACTGTACATGAATGGTTGTGGAGAGGAAGCTATGATGTTCCAGCACCAAGAATTACAGACATACAAATAATTTACGAAAATACGGACACTAATAAAACAACAAAAATACTTAGAAAGTATAACGTCAAATATGTTTACATAGGTGGTTTAGAGCGGGAAAAATACAAAGATTTGTTTGAGAAAAAATTTGACCAAATTGGGAAAGTTGTGTATCAAAATGGAGATGTTAAAATTTATCAAATATATAATTTGTAGGTGAATATTAGAGTATACCCTTCACACTTGAAAATGTGTTCCCCCAAGGGGACTAGCTATTTCATAACGGCGAGGGTATAAACACCAATAAAGATGCAACAGCCCATGCTGAAAGACTGGCAATGCAAGAATCTTGCAATATAAAAAATAGTGCTTTTAATACTGGGCTCACTATTGTTACAGTTACTGAACCTTGTCTTATGTGCATTAGTGCTTGCAGCTGGGCAGGGCTTAAGGAAATATATTACATGATTCCGGTAAAAAAATATATTGATAAAATTCCTTGGGTTTCAGAAGCTCCAAATCTTGATAAAGATATTGTGCTTTCTTCTTTAATAAATCCTATTAAATTAACTCATCTTAAAGAGTACGAGAATGATTTCAGTAAGCTATTTGAGGAAGAAATGAAAGAATTATTAAGATAAAGCTAGCTGTCTTTTTTCTTTAATTCCTGAGGATCAAGGATTATAATATCGTCTTTTGCAATTGTGCAAATTTTCCCTTCTATTACGCATTTTATGTATTCTTGGATTTCTGAAAAATCCCCGTTGCCAATTCTTGGAATAAGAACCCATTGGTTTTTATACTCTTCTGATGGAAAAGGATTTGCTAAAAGCCCATATCTATTTTGCTTGGCATCGCCCATATCTAGTACATCATTATTTATTCTTGCACTTCTCATTTTTTGAGCAAGTTTTATAAAGTCGTCGATTTCGTCTGCTGAAATATCTGTGTCAATGTTATTTTTAAGGACATTGTAGATACCAAGAGTCTTTATTGGATTAAAAAGTGTTCCAAGAGAAAGGAACTTGCTTTTTGTAGCTGTTATTACCTGGTGCTGTCTTGTGCTTCTTGCAAAATCTGTTCCCTCTGCGCCTTGTGCATGTCTTGAACGGGCAAATGCAAGAGCAGTTTTTCCATCCATATGCTGAACTCCTTTTTCTATGTGAAGATGCTGATATCTGCAAGGAAAGGCCTCTAGAGCAGCTGAAGAAGTCGCAAGAAAAGGAATATCCTCTTCTTTATGGCCGCAAAGCTCATTCTCTTTCCCCTCTATTGGATATTCGTAATCATCTAGGGTTTTTTGCACCTCTACGTCTACCCCTCCCAACATATCTATAAAGTCTTCAAAGCCCTTAAAATTAACAACCAATACATAATCTACTTTTTCTCCTAATATTAATTCTAAACCTTTACGGGCTGAGTCAATTCCTTGTTTTTCCTGCATTTGCCCAATTGCATAGGGAGTATTAATTTTTGCCGCGAGTGAGGGAATCCAGAGATCACGGGGAATAGATACAAGGTTTATACTGTTGTTGGATGGATTTAGATTTGCAAAAATAATTGTGTCTGATAGATTTGCTCCATCGTGTTTTCCTCCCGCTATGCCTAAAAATAAGATATTAATACTATTATCTTTTTTTAGTTCAATACTTTTATTGACAGTCATTCCAAAAAGAAATGAAACTCCTCCCTGAAATTTTTGAAAATATATAAAAATTCCGGCAAATAATATCAATATTAAAACAATAATAATAAGTTGAGTTTTTTTTCTTTTTAGCATTTTATAAGAGAAGTTTTATGTATGTATATGGGTCAAGACTTGCTGTTCCTACAAGTAGACCTGAAATCATTGGGGCTTCAAGAAAAGATTGTGCATTTTCTTCATTTACACTACCGCCATAAAGAAAAATGTCTTTCCCTGTTCTACTATGTATATTTGAAACTATGTCTGCAACGTTTTGAGGATCCTCCGGATTTCCTGTTCCAATTGCCGATTCCGGTTCATAAGCAACAATTTCTGATAACTGTGGGATATTTGTATTTTCATTTTGGACACAAATAATTGTTTTCAAACCAATTTCTTTTGCAAGCCTTGTCTTTTCTTCAATATCCTGATCTGTTTCAAAAAAATATTTTCTCCTTTCAGAATGGCCAATCAAAACGTATTCAACATATTCTTTTGCTTGTCTTACATTCACTTCTCCCGTATACGGACCGTCTCCAAACTTTGAAATGTTTTGTACTCCCAATTTTATTGGTAAATTATTTTCTTTTATAAATGAATAACAGGAAGATAATGCGATAAAAGAAGGGCAAACAATAATTTCTTTGTCTTCAAGATTGATTTTTACTAAGTTATCTTTGAAGATTTTTAACCACTCAACTGCCTCCTGGGAAGTTTTATTAGATTTCCAATTAGCTATAAATAGTTTTTTATTGTCCATAACTCATTTTGAGGCCAAAGAGTTAATAAAAGTGATATAATTAATACATTATAATGCCTTCTTCAAATATTCTCAACAAATTAAATGCCGAACAAAGAGCAGCAGTAGCCTCTGCCGATGGGCCAAGCATAGTACTGGCCGGAGCTGGGTCAGGAAAAACTAGAGTTTTAGTTTATAAGGTTCTTTATCTTATTTTGGAAAAAAAAGTGGATCCCTCCAATATTCTTATGTCAACTTTTACCAACAAAGCGGCGGGGGAAATGCTTGAGAGAATCATTAAGCTATTAAAAAATGAAAATATCCTGCTTTCAAAAAACCAGATGCCTACTGTAGGGACATTTCATAGTCTTTGTGCCAGGATTTTAAGAAGAGACGGGAAAAATATAGGAATTCCAAATAGCTTTTTAATATATGACCAACAAGATCAACTGGACTTGGTTAAGCAGTCAATAAATTTTTTGGACATGTCTGCCAAAGAGGTAAAAGCACGCTCTATTTTAAATGCAATTTCAGGAGCAAAAAATGAGATGATAACGCCTCAGCTTTATGCATCTGTTGCTCACGGCTACTTTCAGGAAAATGCGGCAAGGATTTATCTTGTTTATCAAGAAAAACTCAAGGAAAATGATGCTTTGGATTTTGATGATTTACTGCTTGAAACAATAAGGCTCTTTAAGACAGATCCTTTTGTTCTTGAAAAATATCAAGATAAGTTTTTATATATTTTAGTTGATGAGTATCAAGATACTAACGTGGCGCAATATCAACTGACAAAATTTTTATCTGCAAAAAATAGGAATGTTTGTGTGGTTGGAGATTTTTCTCAAAGTATTTATAGCTTTAGAGGTGCCGACTTTAGAAATCTTGATAAATTTAAAAAGGATTTTCCTGAAGCCAAAACTTTCTCTTTATCACAAAATTATAGATCAACCCAAAAAATACTTGACGCGGCTTATTCTGTGATTTCAAAAAATGAATCACACCCTATTCTCTCTCTTTGGACAGAAAACCCGGAAGGTGAAGAAATAAGTATTTTTGAGGTTCAAAACGAACACGATGAGGGAGAGTTAATTATCAGTAAAATCCTTGAACAAAAAAGCCGGAATCCACATTTTTCTTTAAGAGATGTGGCAGTTTTATACAGAATGAATGCTCAGTCCCGTGCTCTTGAAGAAGTATTTTTACACAATAGCCTTCCCTATATCTTGATTGGGGGAACAAGGTTTTATGAAAGAAAAGAGGTTAAAGATGCCTTATCATACCTCTCATTTCTTGCCAACCAGAAAGATTCAGTTGCCTTAAAAAGAATTGAAAAATTAGGGAAAAGAAGAATGATGGAATTTATAAAATATGTTGAAGAATTTAATAAAAATGGCTATATTACAAACAAGGCAACAATAGAAATTCTAGATGAGGTGATGAAAAAAACTTCTTATCTTTCACTGTATGATGAGAGCATTGCGGAAGACAAAGCAAGGTTGGAAAATTTAAAAGAACTTAGGTCTGTTGCAATAGAATTTACAAATCTAATCCAATTTTTAGAAAATGTGGCATTGGTAGAACAAGAATACTTACCTGACCGTAAACTAAATTCTTCAAAAAATAAAGTGATCGGTGAAGAGATTGAGGCAGTGACGTTTATGACTCTACATGCGGCAAAAGGACTTGAGTTTAAAATGGTATTTATGGTAGGAATGGAAGAAGGACTATTTCCGCATAGTCAATCGTTTTTTGACAAAAGTGAGCTTGAAGAAGAAAGAAGACTTTGTTATGTTGGAATTACCAGGGCAAAAGAAAAGCTATTTTTAACGTATGCCAAAAATAGATTGTTTTTTGGGCAGAGGAATTCAAATATGCCTTCAAGATTTATATTTGAGCTACCGGAAGAAGTACGGGAATATAATCTTGTTGATCAATTTGACAATATAAACTTTTAATTATGAAAAAATTTATAGATGTGGATAATAAAAAAAGAAAAGATTACAACAAAGTTGCTACACATCCTTTGCAGAGTTTTGAGTGGGGAGAATTTAGAAAAGTAACTGGGATTAAGGTTATAAGACGAGCCTTGGTTGAAAACAACAAAATAATAGATGGTTTTACTTTAACAATACATAAAATCCCTTATTTACCTTATTTTGTGGGATATCTTCCAAAAGGAAATTTTCCCAAAAAAGAAATTCTTGATGAGATCCAAAGAATTGGCAAGGAAGAAAAGTGTATTTTTATACAGTTGGAACCGAACATAATTAAGTTCAAAGTTCAAAGTTCAAAGTTCAAAGTTGATGAAAGATTGAGAGTTGCTTTTCATCCGTTGTTTACTAAATATACTTTTGTGCTGGATTTAACAAGAAGTGAGGAAGAACTTTTAGCCCAAATGCAATCTAAAACCCGCTACAATGTACGGCTTGCTCAGAAAAAAGGTGTATTTATAGAAAAAGACAATTCAAAAGAGGCTTTTAATAACTATTTGAACTTGACCCAAGAAACAACAACAAGACAAAGGTTTTATGCCCACACCCCAGACTATCATAAACTGCTTTGGGAGACGATTTGTTTGAACCCTAACCCAAATTCATCTCCTAAGACTAAAGGGGCAAAAGAAGAAATTGAAAAAATAGACAAAAATAGGCTAGCCTATCATTTATTGAATGCAAAACATAAAGCAGACAATGGTAGTATACATACTCTTGTTTCCTGGGTGCTTTTTACTTTTCAAGATACGCTTTACTACCCTTATGGCGCATCAAGCAGTAAATTTAAAGAGGTTATGGCCTCAAATTTAATAGCTTGGGAGGCAATAAAACTTGGAAAACGCTTAGGACTTAAAAAATTTGACATGTGGGGAGCAATGGGACCAGAGCCTGACACCCGTGATCCCTGGTATGGATTTCATAGATTTAAACAGGGATATGGAGGAGAATTAACTGAATTTATTGGAAGTTATGATTTAATAATCAACCCGGTTCTTTATAATTTTTATAAAGGAGCAGATAAAACACGCTGGGCTCTTTTGAAACTGAATAAACTAAGGGGCCGTTAAAAATGTCTACCTGGAAGTTGATAGCATAGGTATGAAAATAGATTTAAGAGAAGTTGTACTTGTTGGTAAAAGAATAAGATTAGTACCAATTTCATTTGATTTTGCAGAGCAAATTTTTCAGGAATTTACTCCTGAAATAACTACTTTTATGTATCCTAAGTCTCCTAATGATATTTCAGATATAGAAAAGTGGATCAGTAGCGCTACAGAAAAAGTGAGAAAAGGACAAGATTTGCAAACTGTGATAATAAAAAATGACAACAACGAGTTTTTAGGGTGTGCAGGTCTCCATAGCTTAGATACTAAAACACCTGAATTAGGTATTTGGATTAAAAAGAGTGCGCACGGACAGGGTTTTGGACAAGAAGCAATTGCCACCCTAAAAGAATGGGCAGAACAAAATCTTGATTATAAATATTTAAAATATCCTGTTGATAGAAAAAATATTCCTAGTAGAAAAATTCCCGAATCCTTAGGAGGAATTATTGAGGATGAATACAAAAAACCCAACCAAGCAGGTCAAATTTTAGACGAAGTTGAATATAGAATATACAAAAAATAGCTTATTCTTTTGAATATAGTAATCCTATGAATAATTTAAAACTGGCTACTGCAACACATCAGAAAGCTTTTGATTTAGTTAAGAAATACTTTGAGAAAGAAGAACGTGTACTTGCTTTGAGTTTAACTGGTTCTGCGGCAAGAAATGAAGGATCGTTTGATTCTGATTTAGACTTTGACATCTTTTTTAAAGAAGGAGCAAATAAAGATCAAGTAATATCAGGGGCAGAAAAATTGTTAAAAGAAGAAATATATTCTAAACCAAAAGATGATATCGGCATATACTTTGGTGTTGATCTTCATTCAAGAAAATTTGTTATAGATGTGCCTGATAGAGACTGGACAAGTGGACCTGATAGTTTTGAACTTGAAATTGGAAATACTTTTATCTATTCATGTCTAATATTTGAAAGGGAAGATTCATTTACAAAAGCAAAGGAAAGATACTGGCCATATTATGATGAAAATCTAAGAAAAACTCGGCTGAATGAGGTACTTACCTATTGCAGCAATAACGTCTGGCATATTAAACCTTATGTAAAAAGAGAATTATACTTTCAGGCTTTTAAAAGATTTTATGATGCTACGAGAGAATTTATGCAAGCTTTGTTTATTGCGAAAAAAACTTATCCAATTGCATATGACAAATGGATTAAAAAACAATTTGTTGAAATGTTAAAACTACCTGAGTTATATCCTCAATTCGTAAATTTATATGAAGTTCATAATCTTGAAAGTGACGAGTTAGTCAAAAAAGGAAGTATATTATTGCAATTAGTGGATAAATACACAGAGTCTATTTAAAATTATTTTTAAGTTATTGTTTTGGAAGATTTACTTTTGTAGATCTTGAAGTTGGACTTAAACTAACTTTTACCTCTGCTTCTCCTTGATCGTTTATTGTTCCAGCTTTATTTTTTACTCTTTGCAAAAACATTGCTATACGTCTTGCATCTTTTGCTGTTCCCTGAGATACATCTAAATCATTTCTATTAAACACCATACCCATTCCTTCCATTGTGCCTTTAACTTCTTCTGTTTGAGTTCCTGGTTCTGCATTTACTATATATTCTATCATTCCTGCTAAAGCTTGATTAACCAAATGGACCATCTCTGGATCTTTTGTTTCAGCGTCTTTTAATACAGTTTGTAAACTTTGAGTTAAGTTTTCAGTTCTTTGTCCTTCTGATGCTTCCTGAGGAGGGACTTGCTGTTCCATGGTTTGTTTATAATATAATATCTTATTAAAGTCAATGAGTTTTAGCTTTTTTGTTTTCGTCTTGAGAGTAATTGGTCAATTCTCATTTTGTGTCTTAAGTTTTGAGCCTCTCTTGCAGCTATAAAATTGGGGTCTTGAGATATTTTAACAAACCATTCACTATTGTAAAAATCTTGAATTATTTGCTTTGCTTTTGAAATATATTCAATGATTTCAGGATCCTTTGCAGAAGAAGGATAATAATCAAAATCAGAAGATGGACCTTTATATTTTTTTGCGTCGGGATGAGCCAGCTCAATATCGGAAGAAATTAAATCTTTATTAATATCTCCTGTTCGCAAACATTCTTCAAAATCTATTGCAGCCTGATCTGGATAGCCAAACATAACGGCTTCTTCATAAATTCTTGTTTCAACATCGGAACTTAAAACTCCTTGTTGTTTTACAAGTTCTATTCTCTTATCTACTTCCCAATGCCACCTATTTTTTCCTGAAAATCCTGAATTGCTTGAATAAGGAAAAAATCCTGGCAATTTTGTTCTTTTAGTTTTATATTCCAAGCCTCTTAAATTACTTATGGTCATTTGATTTAATTTGTCTGAATAACCTACATGAAGACCTTTTTGTTCTAATTGGGAATTTAATTTACTTGCATTATCTTTTTCTTCTTGGTTTACGATAGCATCTACTAAAAATGTATAACCTTTTAATCCAGCAACAGCCAATACTGCAGTAGGCTCTACCAACTGACATCCATTAACTGGTCCTATTATTTCATACATTTCTGATATTCCTTTTGCAGTTTCCTGACCGCTTAGTGGTTCTGGAGTGGGTTCTGGTTTTGGATTATCAAATCCTGTATCCATATAAATTTACTTAATTTTATTTTAATTTTCTCTGATTGTAAACTATTATATTTGCTCATCTGGAAATAACTAACGTCGCAGGCAAACTAGACAAAGTTAAGAGATTTTGTAAAGATATAGTTTTGATTTTTTGTCTTCTTCAAGAAGCGGTAAATTTATTTTATATCTTAAGCTCACGATTTTTGCTTTAGGTTTTAATTCTTTTTTAAATTTTGGTATTAATTTTTCTAAGGCTTTTGGGACAAGGTAAACAAAAACTACATCAGCATCAGAAAGACTAACCTCAAAGAAATCTTTTTTTAATAATTTTGATTGATTACATTTGTTTAAAGCAAACCTTAATTTGGCGATAAAAAATCTTACCGGATCGATTTCTATCCCTACTGTTTTGGCTTTGTATTCTTTGTTGGCTGTTAAAAGAAAACTTGCATCACCACACCCCAATTCATAAACTGTGTCCCCTTCTTTTATTTTGGCGAGGCGGCAGGCGGCACGGGCAATATTTTTATTTGTCCTCCACCAGGGAGACCAAGGACTATCTGGGGGCCAAATCATAGAAAGAAGAATTAATAAAAAGATTGCGGCTACAATCAAAAAAATGTTAAAAATAAAAATAGTCATAACTAAAACATTTTATCACGCTGTTAATATAACTTCACCCAGTTCGGTCTGAGCTCTTCGAGTCCGAACCTCAGAGTCGAGGATCTCACGGCCGAAGACATCTGAGGAGCCGAAGTCGTTGTTTCCCCACCTCTGTGGCTGACTTGTCCTGAGCGAAGCCGAAGGAATGGATTCCTCCAAGGTGTAAATGTTAAAATATTTTTATGTGGTTTTGGTTATCTCTCTTTTTTGCCCTTGGAACATCAGTTTCCGGAATTGTTACCAAAAAGGCAATAAAAAACATTAGTCCTCTCTCCTTTTTTCTTTTAGTAAATCTTCTTGTTGTACCAATAGTTGCAGTTATTGTTTTGTTTTTGGGAGGGGTTCCTCAAATTGAACCTACTTTTTATTTGTTTATGACAATTTCTGCGGTGCTTGATATTGCTGCTTTCTTAGCAGTATTAAAGTCAATTAAAACCTCCCCTATTTCTTTAGTTACGCCATTTTCTGCCTTTAATCCTGTATTTACAATGGGTATTGCCGCTTTTGCATTGGGAGAAATTCCTACACCCATAAGAGGACTGGGAGTATTGGTAATAGTTTTGGGATTATATCTTTTGGATATAAGCGAGGTTAAAAAGGGGATTTTTGCACCTTTTAAAAATATCCTCTCACATAGAGGAGTTCAACTATATTTACTGGCAAATCTTATATGGGCAATCACGCCAATTTTTCAAAAAAAATCGATGTCACTTATCAATCCTTCTATGCCTCTTTTTGTTGCTTTCTTTGGCGATTTAATTATTACACTTTTAATTATCCCTTTTGCGCTTCCAATCTTAAGGAGGGAAAATAGAGTTGTAAGAGATGAATTTGGCTGGTTTTTAATTATTGCGTTTTTTGCAGTTTTGGGGAGATGGCTGTCTTTTACAGCTTTTTCTTTAACAAATGTAGGATATGCCACGGCTGTATTTAAAATTTCTCCAATTTTTACAATTCTTTTGGGGGCAATAATTTTTAAAGAAACGAATATTAAAGAAAGATTAGTTGGAGCAAGCATTATGATACTGGGGACAATTTTACTTGTGGTTTAGTTTGCCACGTCATTTCATATGGCCCTGTTGGATGACAGGGGCCAGACAACCTGGGCTTCCTGCTGGACATTTTGCCAATGATTATGATCCGGAATGATTTGTCTTACCAATGGGTTTGATAACAAATCTGAGCAAAGAACAATACCAGCGTCAAGCAATTCTTGTTTTTCCTTGGAAGATAAAGAGCTTAAAATAGTAATTGGATAAAGACAAGGTTTTTCTATTAATTGCTGAAGATTATTGTTTTGAGGATAATTCCAGGCAATAACTTTTACATTCTTACATTTTGCATAAGTTATTGCATCCTGAGAGAGCTTTGTATTTGTCACAATCCAAAGACCGCTTATTTTGTGTATTTTTGAGAGATCAAGAAAACGGGCATAGGAATAAAGTGCTACCTGAACATCGGTCTTGCTACCGTGATGATTATGAAATTTTACCTCAGCAATTTCTTTATTATTTTCTTTTTCAATTATTAGGTCTACCTCATGACTGACACACTCCCCTTCCAGGATAGTATCTACCTGCGTTTTATAACCTAAGCTTTCAAAGATTCTAGCGACATATTTTTCAAAAGGAAAACCTGTAGGACCAAGATCAAAAATAGCTTTTTTAAGATTAAATCTGGTTGAGGCCCTAATGTCTTGCGCTCTTAAATACTCTGTAATGTGATTAAAAATATCAGAGGTTTTTATGTTTGGGTGAAGCCCTTGCTTTACGTGAGACAAGACCTGTGGCCTAAGAGAATCCGGCACCCCAACTTTCCCCATAGCAAGAAGAACTTTTTCTTCTGAAAACGGCTCTTTTTCCCCCGAACTTTTAGTAACAAAAATCTCTTGCATACAAGTTCAGTAATTGAAATATTCTTATTGTCTTTAGATTACACCGGTTTTTATACGCATTAATTAATAAAGGTTTAACTTTAGGATTTACACTGATATATTACACTCTCTATTAATTTAATTCAAAACTAATCTATTTGCAAGTTATTATTTTATTTTTTTCTACAAAGACAAATCTGTCAGTTATAGTGTGGACTATTATTATTCCCAAAGCTAACCCTATCAATAATAAATTAATTTTTAATAAACCGATTAATATAAGCACTAATCCTAAAAAAACTGTGATGAAAGTGATAACCGAAAATTAATAAATTATTTTCCCAAAAATTTTTTCTTAATTTTCTATTGTTCACCATTATAGTTTCAAAAATCCAAGTAACAATTATTCCAAATATTAATCCAAACAATAAACTCATCATAATTATTTTTTAATCCAGATTAAGTATTCTTTGTTGCCACCTTTGGTGCCAATAATTGGTGATTCGATTATTTCATTTATGGTAATTTCAAGGCTTAAGAGTTCTGATTTTACCTTTTCAACTGTTTTATCCAGATATTCTTCTAAGAGCTTTCCGCGTCTGAGCCACCTTCTATCTGCTTCATAGTGAGGTTTTAGTAGTGAGATAATATCTCCTCCTTGTTTAACGAGCTCTAAGGCTTTGCGAATGATGAGTTTTTGAGGAGTCCAGCCCACATCAATAGATACGAAGTCAACTTGTTCCGGCAGTTCAACATGTAAAGCATTTGTTTTTTCTAGAACTATAACTCTAGGGTCTTGCCTAAGTTTCCAGGCGAGTGTTCCATAGCCCACTTCTACTGCATAAACTTTTTGGGCGCCGTGTTGAAGCAAACATTCAACAAATCCACCTGTGCTTGAGCCAAGATCTGCACAGATTTTGTCTTTAACGCTGATTTCAAACTTTTCCAGGGCAAATTGAAGCTTTTCTCCAGCCCGCGAAACAAATCTTTTCTCCATAATTTTATTTTTCAAACAAGTTTTGGTGTAGGAATCTTGAGAGAGCAAAGGCAACACCGTGTTCATAGGCCTTTGTCCTGGTCACCACTTCTTTTGTAAACAAACCAAACATGCCAATGCTTTTACCTATATCTTTTGTCCCAAAAAGATCATCTATAACCACAGAGAGATTTTCACCTTTTTCAATTCTTTTGGATACCTTTTCAGGCAAGACCACTCCACCAGATGAACCGATGCCAATATTTCCCTTTCTATCAACAATAACCACTAGGGCTCTTTCCATCAGGCCATAACCAAACCTATGCACTCCTCCTTCTATTCCAATTCCAAAATCTGCAATTTTATTTTTTTCTAAAGCGTTTTTTGCCCGAGACAGAGCGCCCTCAAACATTTCTTCTTCACTTAAAGGTTGTTCGGCAACTCCTGATTCAACTTTTACACCCTTAACAATCACATTTCTAAAATATTTTTTAAAGATCTTTCTAACAGAATTTAATTTTGCAGGATTGGTGGAACCAACAACGATAATCATAAAACTATAATAAAATTACTAGCAAATCTATTAAAAACAAGATGATGATTAATCCATATTGAGAAATACGGTAGCCTGTTTCCGGAGAGATTTTCAAGATGCCGCGGGTTTTGTTAATATTTAGCCTGTCAAGATTGTGACTGATGTCCAAGTGCCAGATAAAACCCACAAAAAGAATATTGAGGAAAAACAAAAAGGCGAGTTTAAGTTGTTGAGTATCCATAGATTAATTATACCAATAATTTTTTACGTGGCGGAGGAAGTGGGGCTCGAACCCACATGTCCTTTCGGACCCCAGTTTTCAAGACTGGTGAGCCACCATTGCTCAATTCCTCCATTTTCACCCTTAATTTTAACCTAAATTAGGCTTTGGGGCAACTTTTTTGCCAAAAGAAAAGCGCTTGAGTAAGGTTGGAGGTCAAATAGGACCTCCGCACAAACCCAAGCGCTCCTCTTGCCTTGATGATGGAAATCCAGATTCCAAATTGTCGAACTATCCGAACACGCAACCTCTATGGGGACACTTGTGCACGGTGAAGTTGCAAGGATACTCCGGGCAAGCCCAGCAACCTTTTTGCCATTCTTTGGGGTCAACCTTGTCTGGGCCGCCAGTTGTTTCCATCTGAAGACCTTGACGGGATTGTGGTCCTGTCCGAGCTCGTCTTCCTGGTCCGATCTTTGTGCCGATTGTCATCACATCCTCCTTCTGAACGATTACGCGGGATAAATGAAATAGATCCCAGTGGATCCTGAAGCCGCAAGAAGAGCTCGCCCGTCCTTTCCTACCTCTGCTTTATCGACGCAGACCGGTTGCATACCTTCTGACTCCTTCCCCGTCGACCATAGGCCGAGCAGAATGCCCACTACTGCTTCAAGAGGAAGATTGGGACCAGGAGCAAGGGTGACTTGGAATCCTCTGAGCGGATTAAGTGTGGGATCTGAAGGAGGATCAATGAATGCTCCGAATGGATCCATGTATAGAGTCTGGCTTTGTCCGGGAGTTATTTTTACACCCTCGAAAAGCCTCTGTAGTCCTATCACAATATCACCTTTGAGCAACTCCTTAACTCCTTCCAGATTTTACGAGAGTGGATCAAGGGAGGGGGTGGGCTCCCTTTATCTCTATTGGTACTATATCAACGAGCCGGTATTACCCACGCTGGTGATGCCCTGAAGGGTTCGGACAGCCCGGAGGCTGGAGACACCCGAGAGACAACAAATGTGCGCCCTTCAGTTTGCAAATGTCCCATCCTGTTAGGATCTTTCACTTGGACTGTTGGCTTACTTTCTCTTCTTTGTCTACTGCCGCGTAACGACTTCCTTTTCATTTTTCCTCCCTCTCATCAGCATCACCGTCTCCGCTCTCTTTGCTCTCACCCTCATCCAGCCTGCGGGACTGAATCAGATCATCATTGACCGTAAGCAAAAAGACAACGGGGAGAGAGGAAATAAATTTCCAATTTCAAATTTTAAATTTCAAATGTCAAATTTATTTACTCCTTCTCTTCCCGCGGCCTAAATGCTTTACGGTAATGCGGACCTTACATCTGTCCTACAAAATAAGATTTCACGGATCAGTTTCATCCGTGTTATCTTAAGGCTAACTGTGAGAAGACATACACAAATAAAATCTGTATATTTTCTGGATTTCCTGATTTGTCAAAGTGCAAGAATAAAACCTTTAAAAGAGTAAAAGCAGACAGCAATTTTCTGCTTCTCTCCTTTTTGAGTTGTAAAAAAAGAAAGAGTGAGTATTGTAAGCAAGCGCAATATCTCTCTTCCTTCTTAAAACTAGATTATACTAAAGAGAGAATCTGTGATCAATTAGAAAATTTTATAAATTACTAATATTGACAATAGTCATTATCTTATGTAATGCTTATATATATTAAAAATTAAGGAGGTGAATTATGGATAAACAATTAGAAATTCCAGTAGATATTAAATTATTTCTTGAGTCTTTGATAGAGGATGCTGGGCTTATGAACAATACGGATCTGATGAAAGAAACGGTTCTTCAAGAGCTTTATGAAAGATTTGATAAATATATGCTTAGTAAAATTGTTGAAAGTCTTCCACAGGAAAAACTTGAGGAATTTACAAAAATGGCTGAAGAAAATAAAAATATGGAAGAGTTGAATTCCTATTTAAAAGCAAATATTCCTGATGCTGAGGCTATTTTTGCCCAGTCAATGCTTGATTTTAGAAGCTTGTACTTAGGAGAGAAAATAATGGAAGAAAACAATAAAGTAGAAACTCAAAATCCATTATAAAAATATATTATGGTAGATGAAGCAATTGAAACAAGTGAAGCGGAAGCTGAAGGCATGACTGAAAGACAAGACGCCTTTAAGTCTTCAAGAATTATTTCAAAAGGTCCTGATACAAGTTTAACTTCTGAGGGAGATTTCCGCAAATTAGAATCAGATCCTATAAATCAAGCAGGACATGATAAGGGAGACGAGGTAAGGCTAATGACATTACTTGAAAGCCGCCCCTCCAAAACAAGTCCTGACATGTTTGTTGGTGCTGATAAAATTCCTCCGGAGCCAAAAAGAAGGACTGGCAAGGGCGAGAGCTTAAATTGGGAAGAACTAAACGGGTCAGATCATGTGACTGTTCCTTTGAAATTAAGACTTGGAAAACAAGCAGAGACTCTTGCTTTTAAAGCCGACCCAAAGGACCCTGAGAAGGTAACTATCCTACCAGACATTATGGATCCAGAAGCTTTTGGGGCAGGGGTTTTACAACAGAGAGGAGATAGACTTTATATAACCGTTGGAGACAAAGAACAGCTTGGCCCCTTTACCCAACAAGATCTTGAAGACAAGGCATTTTTGTTAAAAATAAGTGACAACATAACGCTTGGAATTACAAGTTTTGACCCAGCAGAAGGCAGGATAAAAGCTTTTAAATATAGCCCTAATTATGTATTGGTGCCACCCCAAGTGGGCGAAGCAGTCAATGTTGTTCCCGGGATGAAAAAGCCAGCAGAAACTGTTTCAACTCCTGAACCGTCAACTATTACTGAGCCTAATCCTGAACCAATTTTTGCTGAGAAGCGCTACGGAGTGACTATAGGTTCTATGGATGAAGAGGCAGGAATGCGTGCGGAGGCCTATGCCAAGCAAAAAGAGATGGAACACAGAGTCAAAGAAATTTATCCAGATATACCAGAAAAATTGGCGGTTGAAATTGCTGCCCGGGTAGGAACAACATTGAATCCCGCTAATTGGCCAAAAATGCTTAGAAGAAATGTACAGGGATTTTTGAGAAGAGTGAATGAATTGAAATATTTTGGTGAATTAAGAAAAGTCAATATTATAGCAAGGGAAAATTTAGATGAAGAGAGTCAAGAAATCAAAGGTGAAACAGAAGCAATGGAAGAATCAGGGAAACACGTGATTGAGAGAATGATGATGGGGAAAGAAGGGGTGCTTGCCGGAGAAAAGGGACTTACTCCAGCAGATACTGAATTAACACGATATGTAAATGAAGAGATACTTTTGCGTATTATTAGAAAATACAATGAAAGCGGTATTACTTCTGAAAATGAAGGTGAGATTAGGGCATTTATTCAAGCCCAATTGGGAGATTATATGCAAGGTCATATTTCAGATCCGCAAATACAAGAATTTTTTGCTGATAAAGAGCATTTTGGAAAAACTTCAAACTTTTTTGCCACAAATATTTTAACCAATGCCTGGATGGTTTTGCATAATGGAGATTTACCTAGGCTTGAATCAGGTAAACTTAGAATTCCGGTTAATGTTTTTAGGGCAAGACTTGCCGAGCAAACTCAGATGCCCATAGGATTGATTGATAGATTCTTTTCTGCCCTTGAACAGAGAAGAGGAGGTTTTGCGGGCGCCCCTCTTGCAACGGGATTAGGTACATACCTTGGACTTCAAGGATTGAGAACGGCAGGAGTGGAATTTGGAGTAGATCCCTTACAGCTTTCTTTGGCCCTGTCAACAACTATGGGCGGCTTGAGGGGAAGGTCTAGTGCTGAAAGAGCAGCACATGAAGCAAATAAAGAACTGGAACACAGCGCTGCGGGTGTTAAAGCTCAAGAATTAAGAGCAGAAGGAGAAGAAGGAAAAGAATTAAAAAGAAGAAGAGATGCAACAGATTTTATTCCAAGTATGGCTACCGCTAGGGAGCTTGTTTCTGGGGGAGGAAAGTCTCTTGTGAGCGGAGAGAGGAGAAAAAATATGGAAGATGTTTTAAGTGCAAAAATTAAAGCTACGGGAGGAGAGACAAAAGAACAATTGGCAGAGGTTGAAAGAAATGTAAACTCTTTGCTTGAGAGATGGGCAGAAATAGATGTAAGACTTAATTTCCCAGCGTTTCAAGGAGATAGAGCTAGAGGCTTGGTTAGTTTTGAAAGTATTAGATCAGGATCAAAAGAAACAATAGAACTTACAAGGGCAATGAGCAGGATCAGGGAAATTCTTCAAAGAGAAGGTATTGTGATTTCAAGAAATGATAAAAACATAAGAGAAATGAGAAGAGTTTGGCGGGAGAGATTGGAAGACCATAATAGGTTGCAAAATAAGGCAAAAGACGCCTGGATAAATAGACAGGGAGCAATAGGTGGGGCAACTGCTGCAATTGTAGGACTTGCATCAAGTGAAGTAGTTGCTCAAGGATTAAAACATGCGGGAGTAATAGAAGGGCAAACTCCTGGAGAGAGGATGGTTGGATTTTTGGTTGATAGAGTAAGAGGTGCAGAGCTTATGACACAAGAGCATCTTCAGAAAATTTTTGATACGGGAGGAAGCTTAAGATTTGAAAGTGGCTTAATACTGTCTGTAGATGCCCCAAGTCATCTTGGTACATTTTATGATGGGCAAGGAAATATTGATATTGATGGCCGCCAAATTCAAATTCAGTCTGACGGTTCTATAAAAGTAGTTAGCTTAAATGGAGAAACTCCCCATTTTGAAGACTTACCAGAAGAAATACGGTCTGCAACTAATTGGACTGTTGCAGAAAACCCTGCTGCAAGTCAAGTTTTAACCGCAGTTAATACCCCAGGAGCTCACGAGGTAAAATTACAAGATCTAAATATGATAATTGACGGTACAGGAGTAAAAATAACAGGTGTTAATGGTGGGATTGTTGAAGGCCAAGTTGATGCCAAAGGAAATTTTGATCTGCGAAGCGGTGATTCCGCAAGTGTAGCTGTAACCAGTGAAAAGCTCTCTTCCCAAGGTTTTAAAGTGGGTGAAATAGTAGAAAAAACTACAACTCTTCCTTCTTTAGCAGAAAAAATTCAAGGAACCATAGCAAGACATGAAACTGCAACTTACAATGTGGAAAACATAACAGTTACTGTCAATGCAGATGTTTCCCAAGTAGGGATTGTGGATTCTAAATCTGGTCTGCAACTTGAGGGAAAGATTAAGGATGATGGGATGTTTTCTTTTGATTTGTCCAAGACAGGAATTAACCCACAAAGTCCGGAATTTACCAACCTAAAACAAGACCTTGCAGAAGCAGGATTTTACATTTCACAAACACATACAGAAGGAGTAAGCACGGTTGATCATTTGCTCTCTCAGGACCATAGTGTGCTTTTAGATAGACAAATTACAGACACTACAGATGTTATGAAAAGCTGGGTGAATCATAATGGGAGCGAAGCCCCTGCAGGAAATGAATTAACTCTTTATTTTGATAAACATATGAGCTCAGACGGTAAGTGGACAATACGTATAAGTTATGGTGGAACACTTGGTGGAGAACCAATTCCGTCTCATCTAGAAGGTGTGCCCTATTTAAATGATGAATTATTGGACCGAATGAAAGATATAAATGGTGGAAATATTTCTCTGGATAAATTAAGTTATGTTGTTGACTTAAAAGATGGAAGACAGATTATGGTAGAAGCAAATGAGCAAGGCAATATAGATCTTCCACAAGAACTTATTAATAGCCGCGGTGAAATTGTAGGCATAAATACTATATCTTCTGCTTTGATAGCAGATCAAAATTTAAATATCCTGAAAGCATCGGAGCTTGCAGGATATAATGGCGAACCTGGAACTTTAAGAGTGCACTCATTGGCAACTCAATATGTTGAAGATGAGGGCAAACCAGATCTGACTCCTGACAGAGATCTAGCTGAAGTAGGCGCTCCAATAAAACATCCTATGGAGAGAACATACAATGTCCAGGCCAGTATTCCTAGAGAAATAAAAATGGTTCCTCCAGAAGAAATGCCTTTTGTTGAAGGACCTCCTTTACCTGGTGCAGCAAGACCCCAGGAGGGATATAGGGGATCAATGGTTGCAGAACCACCAAAACGCAGAGGATTAGGAAGATTTTTTGGTAGATAGTTTTAACTACTTATCTTTTTCCATTTTTTTCTATTAGAAAACTTATTCTCATTAGATAAAAACTGGATCAATTTTATGGCAAAATTTGACCTTTTACTATTCTGTAAGCAATATCCATCTAAGGTTTTTACTGGACTTGGTATTTGATATAATAAGTGAACCTTGGAGGAGTCGCATAGTTGGTCCATTGCGGGGGATTGCTAATCCCCTGAGCTGTCAAAAGCTCGCGCAGGTTCGAATCCTGTCTCCTCCGCTTTCACCTCGCCGAAGTTTTAACGAAGGCGGGCATCTGATATAAACCTAATTAATAACTATTTTTTATGCCTCTCTACTTCATCACTGGAAATGAAAATAAATTTAAGGAAGGGCAGATGATATTATCGGAGATTGAGCAGTTGGATATTGATTTGCCTGAAATTCAAGATATAGATCCCAAAAATATTATCCGGGAGAAGCTTCTGGAGGCTTTAAAACACAAAAAGGGTGAATTTATTGTGGAAGACACTTCTCTTTATCTGGACTGCCTTCATGGGTTGCCGGGGCCTTTGATTAAATGGTTTTTAAAGACTATTGGAAGTGAAGGGCTTGCCGATATTGCTCAAAAATTTGGAAATGATAAAGCAGAGGCAAAAACCGTGATAGGATATGCAAAAAACAGAGAGGAAATTTATTTTTTTGAAGGCGCAATTTTTGGAAAAATAGTTGCTCCCGAAGGAGATCTGGGGTTTGGCTGGGATCCAATTTTTCAACCGGATGGTTTTGAAAAAACCTTTGGGCAAATGTCACGGGAAGAAAAAAACAACATAAGCATGAGAAAAATTGCACTTGAAAAACTGAAAGAATTTTTATCTTCATAATCTTAAAGAGATTGCTTCTCCCCCGACTCACTTCATTAGCCCGGGATCGCAATGACAAAACCCAAGGACTTACTTGCGGATGATTGCAGCTGTTTATTTTGTTATCTTGTTGTTAGGAAATTGTGGCTAAATTTAATTGCTAGACATACTCTAATATGCTATTATTGATCTATGGACGCACAAAAAGAAAAGGACAGACTGACTGAAGCAGTTAATGCAGCAACTCCAATAGGAGAAGCTGTTGTTCCAACAGTTCAGGAAGGAGCAGAAGGATATGTAAGCATAGCGCATCCTGCAATAGAGGCTCAAAAAGCACACGATAACCTGACAGGAACAGGAGCAGAGGTAATCCCAGGCCCTCATACTGTTCCAAATGAAACTCCTTCCATAATTCAATTTCCAGGTCAAAAAGCTGGAGCTGAAACTCCTGAAATTTCTCCTATAAATAGTGCTCGAGGTGGTGGATCACCGAATGACTCACGATGGGCAGAAGAAGTTCTTCTTGCAAAGCTGAGACAAAGAAAAGAAAGACAAGGAGGGATTAAACATGCAGCTTAATATGTTTTCTGCTGATAATTTAATAAATTTACTTTTTGTTATACTTTCTGGAGTATTAATTGTCTCTGCTTTGGCTGTTGTAAGCATTGGTCTTTTTTATCTTTTTGTTCTATGGATGAAGGCCCGCGCACGCCACATAAAATCTTTAGACTCTTCCCTTCTTGAGATAAGCTTGCCGCGGGATAATGAAATCAAAATCGATGCAGCCGAGCAAATGTTTACCAGCCTTATGTCTCTTAAAAGCGGAGGCGGGTTCTTTTCATTTTTAAAAGTGCCAGATAGCCTTTCTTTTGAAATAGTAGGAACACCTGGAGATATAAAATTTTATGTGGGAGTGCCAAATAAATATAAAGATATGGTGGAAAAGCAAATTAACGGATCCTATCCCGGGGCTCAGATAAATGAGGTTGAAGAATACAACATTTTCAATGAAGAAGGCAAAGTTGCGTTTGCTGGGCTCAAACTTAAATCTTCTGATTATATTCCAATAAAAACATATAAAGATCTCCCTGTTGATCCTTTGTCTACCATTACCAGTATTTTGGCAAAAATGCAGCAGGGAGAAGCTGGAGCCTTACAGATTCTTATTGCACCTTGTGGAGATGACTGGAAAGGGACCGGCAGAAACTATGTTTCAACGGTTAAAAAACGTGAGGCAAATCCTGAAACAGCAAAATATTCAATAGATCAAAAAGAACTTGAAGCAATTGACCAGAAGTTAACAAAGCCCGGATTTAAGGCTTGGGTGAGAGCTGTTGTTGTTTCTTCCAGTAAAGAATCTGCTGATGCCCATCTATCAAACATGGTAAGCGCATTTACCCAGTTTTCTTCTTATAACTCTTTTACAAAAGAGAAGATAAGATTTTTCAAGGGAATGTTTATGACGGACTTTATATATAGATATATTCCTTTATTTAGTAAGGGATCATTGTTAACCACTGAAGAACTTGCAACGTTGTTCCATTTTCCTAATAAAAGCGTTGAAACACCGCACATCCACTGGCTTACAGCAAGGACGGCTCCGGCGGCGGCCAATATTCCAACTTCAGGACTTTATATTGGTAAAAGTGTTTATAGAGGAATCAGTAAGCCTATCCATATAGGATTGTCAGATAGAAGAAGACATATGTACATTATTGGAAAAACCGGTGTTGGAAAATCAGAATTTTTAAAAGATATGATTTTACAGGACATAAAAAACGGGCATGGGGTATGTGTTATTGATCCGCATGATTTAATTGACAAACTTTTGCCTTTAATTCCTCCTGAAAGAGCTGAGGATGTAATCCTTTTTGACCCATCTGATACTGAAAGACCAATGGCTTTAAATATGCTTGAGGCCCATACTGAAGAACAAAAACACTTAGTGGTTGCCTCTATTCTTGGGCTTATGCAGAAATTGTTTGATCCACACCAAACAGGAATTGTAGGACCACGGTTTGAGCACGCGGTAAGAAATGCTATGCTAACGGTTATGTCTGAGGAGGGAAGTACCTTTGTTGAAGTAATGAGAATATTAACTGATCCAACTTTTGTACAGGAACTCTTACCAAAAGTGCAAGATCCCCTTATTAGAAGGTACTGGACCGATCAGATAGCTCAAACCAGTGATTTTCATAAATCTGAAGTTATGGATTATATAGTTTCTAAGTTTGGGAGATTTGTAACAAATAAAATGATGAGAAATATTATTGGGCAGAGCCAAAGCTCATTTAACCTGCGTGAGGTTATGGACCAAGGGAAAATACTTCTCTTTTCTTTGGCAAAAGGAAAAATTGGAGAGGAGAATTCTTCCTTCTTGGGATTGATTTTAGTACCCAAGATTCTGGTGGCAGCAATGTCCAGGCAAGATCTTCCTGAAGATAAGAGAAAAGACTTTTTCTTATATGTTGACGAGTTCCAAAATTTTGCCACACCTGATTTTGCTCAAATTCTGTCTGAAGCAAGAAAGTATAGACTTAATCTCACGGTTGCAAATCAATTTATTGGACAGATGGAAGAAGATATTAAAAATGCGGTTTTTGGAAATGTGGGAACAGTTGTTTCATTCAGGGTTGGAGTAACTGATGCAAATTACCTTCAACATGAATTTCAACCCGTATTTTCAGAAGCAGATCTCATAAACATAGAGGCATACCATGCGTATGTCAAAACACAAGTTAATGGCGAACCAGTTTTACCCTTTTCTATGGACTTGACACGGGATGTTTCTTCTGAAACCTCGCAAGCAAATCCAAGAGTAGCAGAACTTATAAGAGAATTGTCACGTCTGAAGTGCGGAAGGCCAAAAGATCTGGTAGAGGCAGAGATTGCAAAAAGATCAAAGCTTTTTGAAGTTTTTGCAGATACTGGAGAAAAACCGGAATTGGAAAGAGGTGGACCTGAAGGTGGAGGATTTAAGGGGAACATCTAAAAAAGTTCACAGCTCAAAGCTAGCTTTTAGCTTGTGGCTTGTAGCACGTAGTAATAATTTATAACTTTAAAGGGTGTTTTCTTTAACTGCTTATCAATAGTCGCTTGCGACACCTAACTTTTGACTTTTGAATTTTGACTTTTGAATTTTTAAAGGTGTCTTCTTTATAAAATGACTTCTATTGCCCCTATGCCTAATTTAGGCTATAATTCATTTTGCCGGGGCCTGTAGCTCAGTGGCAGAGCGCTAACCTTATAAGTTAGATGTCCTTGGTTCGAACCCAAGCAGGCCCACAACATAAATGTAGACGACAAAGTGTATGGCAATAAGAGATATTCTTCAGATTGGAGATCCAAAATTAAAAGCAAAGAATAAGGCTGTTAAAAACCTCTATAGCCCCAGAATAAAAAGAGTTATTAAAGATATTATTGATACTATGCATAAAAACGATCTGGTAGGTATTGCTGCGCCTCAAATTGGAGAAAACTACAGATTGATTGTTACGGAACCAAGAAAAACAAAAACAAGAAAAGCAGATCAAGCTGACGAGCTTCGAGCTTACATTAATCCTCAGATTGTTAATTTCTCTAATGAGGAAGTTGTTATTTACGAAGGTTGCGGCAGCGTGGCATATGGAGAACTTTTTGGGCCCGTTAGAAGACCCAAACAGATTACAATAGAAGCTTATGATTTAGACGGAACAAAGTTTCGTCTTGTCTGCGATGGGCTCCTAGGACGTGTTATACAACATGAGTATGACCATTTGTCTGGAATAGAATTTACGGAGAAGATATTGGATTACAAACAATTAATGAGTTGGGATTTTTATGTAAAGGAGATATCATCTTCTCCTTTGCAAACTGAAGCTTCAAAAATAACAGTCAAACAGTTTTCTAAGATTTTTTGATCAACACTCATAAAATATAGGGAAGGAGGCGATCTTATATGAATTATAAAGGTGTCATTATTGGAGAAAGTCTGAGTGATAAATCTGTTTTAGATGATGTAAAAATTATAAGTACAAAAATTGAAGAGGTTACCCCCACACACCAAACCCCTTATTTAAAACAATGGACATTGCATACTGTTGAAATTCCGGAAGGAAATGTAGATCAAGTTACGGAAAAATTGAGCAAATCTTTTGATAAAGAACATAATGATTGGTATGCAGATTTTAAAAATGAAAGTTTCCATTATATTATTTTCCCCAATAAAATTTTTAAGGTAGACTTACAAAATCCGATACTTTACCAAGAAGCGAGAGAATACGGAATATCTATTGGAATACCTGAGTACCAATTAGACTTTGCCCCCACCGATAGAGTTTCTTCAAATTAATTTCTACGAAAAAGTGGTAAAATGGTTGATATATGATTACCTGTGAATTGGAAAATGGTGCTAAAACAAGTTTTAGACACGTTGTTTTACACGCAATTGTTGAAAAAGATGGATGCTTACTGCTTGAGAAGCGTGCCCAGCACATACCGGAAGGTGGCAAATGGGGACTGCCGGGAGGATTTTTGGACAGAGATGAAACGGTAGAACAAGGAATTTTGAGAGAATTAAAAGAGGAAACCGGATGGGATGGAGAAGTTATAGTGCTTTTTAGAATAAATTCTAATCCCAACAGACCAAAAGAAGAGAATAGGCAAAATGTGGCATTGGAATTTATTGTGAAAGTAAAAGAAAAAACCGGTGAGCCTGACAAGGAATCTAAAGAAATAAGATGGTTCCCAATAAAAGATTTACCGGATTTTGAAGAATTTGCATTTGACCACAGTCAAACTATAAAGCTTTATCTTCAATACAAAGAAAATCAATTCTCACTACCAATAGTTGTTTAATAATACAGATCACCTAGTGACAATCTAGCGCACCTTTTGCTCCTTATCTCTTTATGGGAATTAAGTTTGCTTAGTCAGTTTTATACAGACTATTGAGGTAATTATGTATAGTGCACTAGTACACTATACATAGTGGATAATATTTTAGGTAAAAGTCAATAAGGATTTAAGATGTTAATGAGATTATTAATAAATGTGGTCAATAAATATTATAAAAATTTGAATAAAATAATATTAAGAAGAGTTTTATAATAATGGAGAATTAATTTAAATTTTAAGCTATGGTCTTTTGATGGCGCCTAGCTCTTCCGTGTGTTGTCTTGTAACTTCTGCTAAGCTTCTTAGGCTTGCCATATATTCCGGTTGCTCTTCCGTACAAGACCTAACAACCCCTTCTAATTGGGAAGTAACAACTTGAGCAAGTCTTGGTAAACTAAATATATGAGATTCAAGGTCCGGCAACATATGAAAATTGGAAGGATTTAATTTATTAGAAGAGTAACCTCTTGAATCATCATCCCATCTGCTTTGGAACCCTAATTCCCCCGATCTCAATAATACTAACTCCAAATTTTCTTCACCTCCACATAATCCTGCTCTTCTAAAAGAATCTAAACGAATGCGTGGAGGGTTTCCCTCTATATTGAAGATTGCTGGACTTGCGACTTTTAGAATCTGCATAAAATAATCGGCTATTGTGTATAGATACTCTCTTTCCGTAGCTTGTCCCTCTGGACTTACAAAATTGGGAACCTCATTTGCATAAACTTTTCCCAGTGTTGTAAGCAGGGCCTGAACATCAGCAACTTTATGACCTAAAGCTTCTACAGCTGCTTTTTGCCTTACCTCTTGCACTGCATGTCTTATAACTTGCAGTGGTGAGCGCCTTCCTTCTGGAACGAATTCTCCTTTTCTCATAATTTAAGCCTATATTTTACCAGATTGGAATTTAAAGTCAAATTTTAGAATCTTTTGGGTTTTTATGTGAAGGCTCATTTGATATAATGAATGGGCTGTGAAGAGAGTACTGCCTTTTATTTTTTCTTTTATATTTCTTCTGTTTTTCTTTCTGATTTTTCAAGCATTTTTTCCTGTTAAAAAAGCTTATTCGGATGAGCTGGATGATCTAAATAAAAAAATAAACGAACTTCAATCGGCACTAGACATGTCCAAGCGCGCAACTGCCCCCTTTGAATCCCAATTGATAAATATGAGAAATCAGCTGGCACAAATTGAGCAGAGAGTAAAATATTTAGAGTCAGATATTGCTGAAAAGAGAAAAACTATTGATGAGGGCTATAAAAATCTTGAAAAACAAAAAGAATTATTAAACAAGACGGTAAGAAACTACTATATTAAAACCTACTTTTTTTCTCCTTTGGTGGTTTTTGTTTCATCTGATGACGCATCAAATATAACCAGAGTATTGGCATATCAAAAAAGAGAAGCAAATAGAGATAAAGACATCATTACAAGTATTGCATTAAAGATTGTGGACTTGGAAGGAAGGAAAAAAACGCTTGAAGATGAAGAATCAAGACTAAGCGCAACAAAATCAAAACTTGACAGCGAAAAGGCAGAGATTGAGAAACTTGTGGGTGGCGCAAAAGCGTATCAAGCAACTTTAACAAATCAAATCGCACAACTTAGCGCAAAACAACAACAATTACTTGCCCAAAAACTTGGTAGCTTGAATTTACCAACAAGCTTGGGAGCAGGTCCCCTCTTTTGTACAGATGACAGAAAGCTTGACCCAGGATTCAGTCCTGCATTTGCATTTTATACTTTTGGGATTCCACATAGGGTAGGGATGAATCAATATGGAGCAGATGGGAGAGCCAGGAGAGCGAATCAGAACCATGAGGATATTTTAAGAACATATTTTGATAATTTTTCTTTTGAAACACGGTCGGCAAGAATAAAAGTACAAGGTTATGGAGAAATGGATCTGGAAGAATATATGCTTGGGATCTATGAGATGCCAAACAGTTTTCATATAGAGGCTTTAAAGGCCCAGGTAATTGCGGCGCGGTCTTATGCACTTTCATATACAAATAATGGAGAAAAGGAGATTTGCACAACTCAGGCCTGCCAGGTATATAAAGGAGGAAATAAGGGAGGGGCTTGGGAACAAGCAGTGAGGGAAACTGCTGGAAAAGTGATGGTTTCGGGAGGGCAGGCTATCACTGCTTGGTATGCGTCAACCGCCGGAGGCTACACGTTCACATCGGCAGATGTTGGCTGGAATGACAGACCTTGGACAAAAAGACTGAGAGACACAGATGGTGAAATCAACAGCTTTGAAGACCTTATAAATAAATCGTATGATAAAGACTCTCCCTGCTTGTATTCGGCACAAGGATTTAGAAATGAGTATGCAAAATCTGCCTGGCTAAAACAAGATGAAGCTGCTGACATCATAAATGTATTGTTACTTGCTAAAGCTGACTCATCAACCCAAACACATCTCTCACAACCTGATAAGCCTAACCCCGATGGAGTTGAGACATGGGACAGGGAACGGGTTAAAAAAGAGTTGAACAGTAAGGGTATTACTCCTTATAACAGCGTTTCTAACTTTTCTGTTGACTGGGATAAAAATGTTGGAAAAACAAACACCATTACTGTATCAGGTAATGCTGGAAACAATAGCTTTGATGGTCAAGAGTTTAAAAACTACTTTAACTTAAGAGCTCCTGCCAATATTCAAATTGTTGGACCTTTGTATAATGTGGAAAAGAGATAAGCAAAAGTGAAAAGGTAGCAAACAAGAGCAATTTTAGCTATAATTTAAAGACTATGCAAGCTTCTAGAAACAAACCAATTGAAGGAGAATTTATTATTAAACATCCTCAACCAGAAAACAAAAAATTACAGCAAGACACACACGGAAGACACAAAAAAAGCTCTCCTCATTTTTATTCATCTTTGCTTGTTTATCCTAAAAATGTGGTTTTTGAGCATCAAGATAGCGATGAAGAAATTATACTTCTGGTTAGAAGACACTTTGCAACCAATATTCCCTGGATTGCCGCCATCATATTTCTTGTAATTATCCCAATAATTCTTGCTCCGTTTTTAACAATTATTTTTCCGTTTATCAATATTTCTATACTTACAAAAACCTCTATATTTATTTTTTATTATTTAATAATTTTTGGCTACTTTTTGATTAATTTTTCTTCCTGGTATTTTCACATTGGAATATTAACAAACAAAAGAATAATTGATATAGACATTATTAATACGCTGCATAGAAATGTTGCCCAAACAAAACTTGACTTGATAGAGGATGTCAGCTACACTCAGATTGGAGGGTTGAGATCAATTTTGGGGTATGGAGATGTTTTAATCCAGACTGCCGGAGAGCTTAAAAATTTTGAGTTTGATAGAGTACCAGATCCTGGAAAAATAATTAATATACTCAGTAATTTAATTGGAAATAAACAACATGGACATATTTAATATCTTTAATAGTTTTTCTTCTATTGTTAGCGATCAGAACATAATATCTAAATATATTTTGATTATTCTTGTTTCTTTATACATCTTGTTTGCAATAGTTTTTGCCAAGCAAATAAATATCTTAAACGGAATAGTAAATCAAATAACTTTTTCCCCAATCTTTAAGACTCTTTCTCTCTTAAATGTCCTTATGTCTTTATCACTATTAATCTTTGTTGCACTGTTCCTATGAAGGGAGATATTCTTTTATCTAAAATCGTTGCAAATGCTACTGAAACAGGCTGGTCTCAGGTCTATTCAACCTTAAATCTTTATGTGGTTATAAGTATTAAGAGGGAACATGCAAAAAATACCATAGCAACTCTAGGGAAGGATGTGCTTGAAAAACTACAAAGAGAATTTTTTGCACTTGATGAAAAAAATTTGGAATCAATTAAAGCATCTGTTGAAAATACCATAAAAAGCCTTGAGGAAAATGTAGACTGTTCAATAATATTAAGCACAATTATTCAAAACACTCTTTATATAGTGATTGCTGGACAGGGATATGTAATAGTCAAAAGAGAGGACAAAATTGGAATTGTGGCAGAAGGTGAAGAAGGGGAAATAAATGGTTTTTCAGGACCTTTAAAAGATAATGACAGTATAATCATTGAGACAGCTGATTTTTACAAGAAGGTCTCAGTTGATAAACTTTCTTCACTGCTGGATACTTTGGATATTTTAGATGCTGCAGAGAATATTGCTCCTTCTATCCATAGAGATTCAAGAGGAACAGAGGCAAGTATAATATTGAAATACAAAACTGGCAAGATGGAGGATGATGGCAATGAAATAGCCGAAAAGAAGGAAGAAGAAGATGTGATTAGCGATAATCCCGGAAGAAGATTAAACAAGCAAAGTATTGCAAACAAAATACAAAATATTTTACCTTCTAAAACCATCTTTAAAAGGTTTTCTTTTGAATGGTTAAAACTACCTGCTATCGGAGGGAAAAAATCAATTATTTTATTTTTTATTATTGTTTTGATAGGTGCACTTGGAGCAAGCATTGTTATTGAAAAAAACAGACAACAACAAAAACAACAAGAACAGGAATTTAAGGCAATTATTGATCCTGCTCAACAAAAATACAGTGGAGCACTTTCCATACTAAATCTTAACAAAAGCCTTGCTGTAAGTGAATTGACTGAAGTACAAAAAATGTTAAACGATGCAAAGAATAAATTTGAAAATGGGAGCAATGAAAGAAAAAAGATTGAAAATCTTTTAGCGGAAGTAAACAATAAGATTGATGACCTGGACCAGGGAATAAAAATAAGTACAGAGGTGCTGTTTGACAGCCAAAAAGATGAAAAAGTTAAAACCATAGACTTGGTAAGCACTAAGGGAAACAGTCTGGTTGTTGTCAATAAAAATAATGGGGCAGTGCTCTTTTTTTCAACAAAAGGGTCTTTACAAAAAACGCTACAAAGCGCAATAAAAGATGTAAAGATTGCAAGCTCTGATAAAAGCTATGTTTATCTTTTAAGCGGAGATGGAATTTATAGACTTGATAAAGAAAAAACTAAACCTGAGAGGATAATTAAAAATGTTTCCGGTGGAGCAGTTGCAATAGATAATTTTCTTGGAAATATTTATATTCTTAATTCCCAGGAAAATGATATTGAAAAATATGTAAGCAGTGGCTTCAACAAGTCTTCCTACTTCACAAATGAGGTTGATTTTTCAAGCGAACCTGTTAGCTTTTCTATAGATTCATCTATTTGGATTATACAAGCAGATGGAAAAATAAGGAAATTTACAAAGGGCAAAGAGGAGAGTTTTTCAGTTAAAGGCCTAGTTACCCCTTTTGGAAACAGTCTTTCTATTTATACCGATAAAGATATGTCAAACGTCTATGTCTTGGATAAGCAAAGCGCTAGAATTGTTTCGATAGGCAAAGATGGAGACTATGTTAATTCCTACAAATGGGATTCTCTAAAAGATGCGGACTCATTTGCAATAGATGAGGCAAATAAAAAGGGATATGTTGTTGCAGATAATAAGCTTTATTCATTTGACCTCCAATAAAGAATAGTGTTGCTAAATAAATCCGAATAACAAAATCCGAAATCCCTGCCCGCATTGCTCCGCAAAGCGTTGCAGGCCGGCAAAACAAATCCAAATTTCCAAAATCCAAAACATTATATTATTAGGATCGCTGAAACATGGGAAATTTTACGCCCCAGGTCAAACGTGGCAGTCGCGCTTGACGCGACGCGAATCGATTCCGTGAAAAGATTTCGTGTTTTTTTCATTTTTCAACATTTATCACATCAAACTACATCATCTTATATCATCTTATTTTATGACCTATAATATTGTGTTATCAACAAGTTATCCACATTTTTGACTATTTTTATTCTTAGTCTTATAGTTTATTACCGTATTTAGCTTCATCTTGGTTTTTTTAACTGCCCTACTCTAACTTCATAACTTGGTTGCTGAGAGCGTTAGCAATAAAACAATCCCGCTGACAAAAGATTTCCGCGCTACGCAATGACAATCAATAAATATACTCATCTTCCACAGCTTTGCAACTTCCTCCACCTGGAAGGAGTCCATGCGGCCACCTTCCAGGTGTTTAAACCGCTTCAAACTCGAGTTAGTTGGGTACAGATTGGGTCCTACTTGAAAGCTTTCCCTGCACCCACTACAATATGCTTATGAATAATTTTACTGAAAATAACAAAAATGAGCATAGCCAAAGAAAAAATGTTCAGATACATAACAAGACTGCCCCAGCCTCATTTAAGATATTTGAGAAGATTGAAGCTGGGATTGTGCTTTTGGGATCGGAAGTTAAGGCTGTCAGAGGTGGACATGCAGATCTTACAGGTTCTTATGTAAAAATAATGGAGTCTGAAGCGTATCTGGTGAATGCTAAGATATTTCCCTATAAATTTTCAAGGATTGAGGGCTATGATGAAAGCAGAACCAGAAAGCTGCTTCTACATAAAAGAGAAATAATTGCTCTAAAATCCAAAATAAGTCAGGGAAATTTTACCCTTACCCCACTCTCTATGTATGTTTCAAACAGTGTGATTAAGCTTGAGATAGGACTTTCCAAGGGTAAAAAACAGTTTGAAAAGAAAAAGCTTTTGAAAGAAAAAGATATTCAAAGAGATATTGAAAGAGAATTGAAAGAAATAATACGTTGATGAGTGGTTTGAGCTAATTATAGCTTGAATTTTTTGCTTTTGAGGGTAAAATTTGGTATAATATTGGTCTTGGGGATGCATTGCATCGACAGAGATAGCACTTTTAAAATTGCAAGCCGGCTTTGAGACACAGCCGTCCGCGAAAGCGAGATCTCGCCTTAACAGGCGGATAAAACAGTCTCAAAACATAAATGCTAGACCAAGTTCTAGTGACCTAGCTTACGAACGCAATCTTGCTTACGTAAACTAAGCTCTGTCTGTATTGACCCTTCTCAACGGGACAGTACGGGCATAAACAAAGTTGAGAAAAGGATATGAGGCTGGTTACCTTATATTATCTTTTAACCTTGGTTTTAGGACACCCTTGTCAATCAGTTAAGCCTAAAACGACAATTAAAGATTGACTACGCTTGTAGATATTTTATAGGTACTGTTTTTGGACGCCGGGTCATTCTCGGCCATCTCCACACTTCGCTCTTTACTTTGTAAAGAGCTACGCGTGGAAGGCCACAATTAACAGGTTACCACGCTTTTAAAATGGGTAAGAAGTGTGTAGCGCGAAGCTTTAGCGAAGTGCTACATTTTATGTACTATTTCTATTCAAATATATTTGCATTTACCTTTCCCTTGCAAAGGTGAGGCCCAGGACTTTTTTGGCACCATTTCTTTTTAAGACATTGGCACATTCTGATAAGGTGGTACAGGTGGTAGCAATATCATCTATCAAGAAAACTGTTTTGCCGCGAAGATCTATTTTATTATTTGAATTAAGAGCAAATGCTCCCCTTATATTTTTTATCCTCTCCTCTTTTTTTAGACCAAACTGAGGCTTGGTGTTTTTTGTTCTAAACAAGATTTTTGGATAAATTGGCAATCTGATATCTTTTGATATACGTTCTAACAAAATCTGGGCATGGTTATATCCACGGGAGCGTTCTTTGCTTTTATGAAGAGGAATAGGAATTAGGATTGGTTTTTCTTTTAAAATATTATAAAAAAATTCATTCTGAATAAGTGCTTCATAAAAAAGTTTACCTGTAATATTTTTAAGACTAGAAAGGTAAGGCTTGTATTTGAATTTATAAATTAGGCTCTTTACTACCCCTTTGTACTCATAACAAGAGATAAGACCGTCAAGAGAGTATTTGGTTCTGCAAACGGGATGGGTAAAACCGTCAATTGAGGGTCTGGTACAGACCGGGCAGACAAATGCGGTATTTAAAGAAATAAAACTAAAACAATTGGAACAAAGATATGTACCAAGCTTTTTACAGCCAACACATTTTTTGGGAAAAAGAAAATTTAAAAAAAAGTTAAACATAGTTTCATTTTAGCTTTGAAATGAAACAAAAAACAAGATGTGTATGGAGGTGTCTTCCGTTCTCGTCCACCTTGAAGGAGTCCCGTCTGGGGCGGGGCCACCTTCCAGGAGGACCCGCTTCTTCCTCAGGGAGTCATCTTTTTGATGATATTTTAGCAATTGTAGTCTGCTGAGGCGCTGCATTTGGGACAGGTTATTTTTCCGTTCTCAATTACAGCGTTTACTTGTCTTTCACAAGAAGGACATTTACAAGCAAGAATCTTTCTTTCGCTTGATGGGCCAAAGACTAAAGTACTTAAGACATTTGGAGAACCTAAGCCAATTAAGCTATTGCTAGAGTCTGTTGAGCCGCAACTGCCAAAAGCTATGGGAGGCCTATAGCTGTAGTAAACTGCTAACTCCTGTAAAGACTTTCTCTTTTTATAATCATTCAAGTATAATACTTTTTCATTGAGAGCTGTTTCTGACTTAAGCTTTAAGGCATAATTTTCAAGAGTGTAAAAGGCCTTAATTCTTTCTTCTCTTGATCCTGTTCTGATAATTTTTATAAGGTCATCTATTAACAATTGTGACTCGAGACCTGCAATAACCTGATCAAATTTTTCTCTTTGATCAGCTGATAAGTCAAAATTTTGACAAATAACACTATCCACTTCTCTATCTTTTACTGACCTTCTAGTTACCACAGGCTGTTCTAAAAATTCATCTGCAACTCTGTTATCAAACTTTATTCCCGTAAGAGCACTCATTGCTTGGTTAAATTCTGCTATGCTAGGATTTTCTACTCTTATTGCTGTCATATCTATGTCCAAATATTGAGCTTTTCCCTGAGTGTTAAAGTTTATTTGCGAAACTTTTCCTGAATATAAAAATCCATAGTTTCCATAACCTTCACTTTTGGGCCCTGGAGGACTTGCCCAAAATATCCTATCTCCTATTCTTGCAAATCTAAGCTGATCTTTTAAGTGACTTATTCCAGTTTCTTCTGCTTCTTCCCTATGAGTTGGTAAACCGGCTGCTTTTCTTTCCTCAATAGCTCTTTTTGACTTAATAGACATAGACTCCAGACGGTGTGGATCACAAAGATCTACTTTCCCATCACTATCTTTTACCAAAGCCAATTTGTAATCAAATTTTTGGAGTTTAAATCTATATTCCCCAAGATAAGAAACAATATCGTCTCTAATTTCCTCATCTGTAACATGGGAAAGATATTCTAGATTGCAGGCTCTTGAACCAACCACTTCTCTATTTCTGTTTGCAACATCTATTGTCTGATAATGAGACTGTTCTGTTTTAAATGACATATTATTTCTATAAGGGAGTCACCTTTCGTCGCATTGAGCATAATTGAATATACTCCTCAAGGAGACACCCTTAAAAAGTTCAAAATTTCCCACTTCGCTAAAGCTATGAGGGACAAGCAAAATTTAGGCGCCGCTTTTTTTAGACCATAAAAAAACCTTCTCTCTCGAGAAGGTTAAACTTCAAATATATTTTCAGTTTCCTGCTCGGGATCAATGTTGGTCGGTCTTCGGACTTATTCGAGATGATCGAAATTACCGCTGCGGCACAGTTTAGGATTTACACCTAATTCCCAAAATCTTCAACCTTCCCACCCCGTTATTCAACAGGGCAGTGGTTAAACCAACAGTGCTACTAATATACTAGTATATTAGTATTTATTCAAGACTTAATTTACGTTATTTATTTCCTCAACGTTTATTCTCAATACCTCCACCCCGGAGGAGTCCAAGTCGTTGCTTGGCCACCATCCGAGGTGACTTTATCGCTTTACTAGCAACGACTAAGTATTTAAGTTGTTGAGGTGTCTAGGATTTTTTCCAAATGACTTCTTTTTTATTTTCCTTATAATTTGCAAAGCGGGATAAAGTAAAGAGCAAGTCTGAAAGGCGGTTTAGATAAACAAGAATATTTTCTTGGATTTTTTCTTTTTGAAAAAGTGCAACTGCTTCTCTTTCGGCACGACGAGCCGTGGCGCGGGCAAACTGAAAAAGAGATCCTACTCTTCCCCCTCCGGGAAGAATAAACGCACTTAGGGGCGGCATTTGAGCTGTCATTTCATCAATATTTTTTTCAAAATCTTTTACTTTTTCTAAAAGATTGATGTCAACCTTATCACTGTCTGGATTGGCAAGAGACGAACCAATGTGAAATAGGTCATTTTGGATACTAATTATCCGATTTTTGAATTCTGAATCATGAATCATGAATTCTGAGTTTTCAATTTCGGCAACTACGACACCGAGTAGACTATTTAATTCATCGATAGTTCCATAAGCAGTTGTCCTTTGGGAATTTTTCCAGACCTTTTGTTTATTTAGAAGTGATGTTTGCCCTTGATCTCCTTTTTTGGTGTAAATTGGCATAATGTTTCAATTCAAAGTTCAAAATTAAAATCCGATTCGATCGGATTAAAAATGCAAAATTGCAGTTAATAGTTCAAAATTATTTACAACTATAAACTTTAAACTGCAACTTTGAACTTCCCGCTTCGCGCGGCGGGTGCACTTTGAACTTTAAAATGGCTGTTTGAAATTAGAAATTTTTTATCGGATTTTATGCTTAACACTCTGAGTAGCCGCAGGAATAACACTTCTTGCAGCCTTCTTCATGGGCCAGGGTGGCACCGCCGCAACTGGGGCAAAGATCAAAAAGACCATCATGAACAGATTGATCGCTTGATAAGGTTAGCTGCTGCAGTACCATAGACTTGTTTAAGTCTCCATTTGATTGATTGTGTACAAGGTCTCCATTAAGCTTTTCTTTTACCTCACCATTTTTATATTCCCCGTTTTTAACCCCATCTTTTTTAACGTCTAATATTTTACCGTTTATTTTGAAACCAAAATGCTCTGCAAACACTTTAGCAACTGCATCCGGAAGAGATTTTACCCTATTTTCTCCAAAACCTACAGATCTCATACCACCAATACCAGCAAGCTGAGCAATGATTTGTCTTATTCTTTCACGGGAAGCAACCGGACTTTGTAAACGCAGGACTAAAGAGATCACCCTACCCAATGCTTCTGCCATACCTGCCACATCCGATCCTGATTTTCCGATTGTGATAAATAATTCAAAAGGATTATCTTGTTTATCACTGTTAATTGTTATAAACGCATCACCTAAAGGAGTTTGGGTTTGATAAGTGAGCCCCTGGATTACCATAGGTCTCTTACTAATAACGGGCAGTTGTTTTGGCTCTTCTTTTTTATCGTCTTTTTTGTCTTCCTTTCTCTCAAAAACTCCCACACGGGATCCTTCTCTCATATAAGCTATACCTTTAAGACCGAGTTTGTAGGCAAGGTTATATATTTTTTTCACGTCTTCTACTGTGTGAGTCTTGGGAGCGTTAACTGTTTTTGAAATAGAAGCATCAACATATTTTTGAATGGTTGCCTGAGCAAAAATATGATCCTCCGGAGAAAGTTCATTGGCAGAAACAAACCAATCAGGCTTTTTAGTCTTACCGTCTTTTACTTCCTGCTCATGTTTTTTATACCAATCTTCATACAGATAATGTCTAACAACATGTTCACCAAGTCTGTCGCGTCTGATAAATTCAAACTCAAAAACCGGTTCTATACCTGACGTGGTGTTTGCCATCAAAGAAGTGCTACCGGTTGGAGCCTGAGTTAATATTATTGAATTTCTTATACCAAATTCTTTAATTTTAGCAACAATATTTTTGGGTAAAGTCTGGATAAACTTACCCTGAGGATATTTTTCCTTATCAAATTTAGGGAAAACACCTTTTTCCTTGGCAGCCTCAATAGAAGCTAAATAAGCCTCATCCCTAATAAGCTTATATACTTTTTCAATAAAGCCTAGAGATTCTGGAGAGCCGTAGCGCAGATGAAGCCTAATGAGCGTGTCACCAAGACCCATTGTCCCCACGCCAATTCTTCTTTCTCCTTCAAGCTGTGTTTTTTTAATACCGGGAAAAACATAAGGATCCATATCTACCACATTGTCCTGAAGACGGACAGCTGACTTGACCACTCTTTTAAGGAGTTCAAAATCAAAAGTAGCCTTTTTGTCTATGTCTTTGCCTTTTACAAAAGCAGAGAGATTAATTGATCCAAGATTACAAACTCCCCAAGGAGCTAATCCCTCTTCTCCACAAGGATTTACACAATTTATCCTATTCCAGTACCAATTATTGTTCATCTTGTTATAACGCTCCATAAAGACAACACCTGGTTCTGCTGACCGCCAGGCGGCATCAGCTATTAGGTCCCATATCTTTCTGGCTTTTACGGTTTTTACAACCTCAACCTTTTTACCCAGACTGCGCCAAACTTCAAGGTCTCCATCCCATTTTGCATCATACTCAGGGTCAGAAGTGTCAGGAAAAGCAAGTTCCCAATCTCCATCTTTTTCAACAGCTTCCATAAATTTGTCCGATACACAAACTGAGAGATTGGCACCATTGATACGGGTTAGATCCTGTTTGACGGTAATAAATTCTTCAATGTCTGGGTGCCAGTCCCAAAGCATTAACATTAAAGCACCGCGCCTGGTTCCTCCCTGCTGGATAATATCTTTTGTAGCAACTGAGAAAAGCTCTGCCCAATTACAGGGACCTGAGGAAAAACCATTGACTTTTTTAACCCTTGAGCCACGCGGCCTAAGAGAAGACATATTAATCCCTACTCCTCCACCCCTTGCCATAATTTCAACCATTTGCTTTAGGGTTTCCAAAATACCATCACGGGAATCTTTGGGACTGGGGATAACAAAACAATTGTAGTAAGTAACAGAAAAGCCTGTTCCGGCACCTGCTAAAATCCTTCCCCCAGGGATATATTTAAAGTCTTTGAAGGCATAGTAAAATTCTTTTTCCCAAAACTTTTGATTTTCTTTTTTCTCATTTTGGGCAACTGCTTTTGCTACGCGGCGCCACATTTCAACTGGCGTTTTTTCAAGAGGATTACCTTTTTTATCTTTTAGGGAATATCTATCAATAAAAACTTTTTGAGATAGGCCTTCTAATTTTTTCATAAGTTCAAATATTTAAAATGTTAATTGCATCCTAATGATTTTGATTTTCACGGATTTATGGCGCTATTCGTATTGTTCTGTTTTGTGTTGTTATTTCTGACGCGCCCTGATTACACTGATAATTTTAACCTGACGCTAAATGACTACACGCATGTTTTTAAAACCGAACTGTTCTATTATAATCTCTTATTGTTAATTTTCAACGGGTCTTTTTGTAACAAACCTGTAATCCCCACAAAATACTACCAATAAACAAATAACCCAATAAACAAATCAATTATCAAATATTTTAATAAACTAATAACTTATAACTTTTGAATTTTTATCATTTATTTATTTGTCATTTGATATTAGTTTTATTTGTTTATTTTTAAAGGTTTGGTGCTTATTTAGAAATTAGATTAATTAGAGCAATTAGATCAAGTAACTTCTATTTTATTAACCTCTTCAGTTCTTTTTCAAAGTCTTCAAGGTCTAAAAATCTTTCAAAAACACTTGCAAATCTAATATAGGCAACTTTATCAATCTCTTTAAGCTTTGCTGCAACTATTTGACCTATTTTTTTACTTTCTATTTCAACAGAATCTTTATTTTTTAATTCTCTTCCTATTTCATCTAAAATATTGTTTATCTGCTCCAGTGTTACGCTTGTTTTTTCGCAAGACTTTAAAATTCCATTTTTGAGCTTTTCCCTGTTAAATTGTTCTCTTTTTCCATCCTTCTTAATTACTACCAACGTAACGTTTTCTATTCTTTCATAGGTTGTAAAGCGCTTTGTACAAGAAACACAATTTCTTCTTCTTCTAATACTCCCACCATCTTCACTCACTCTTGTTTCAACTACTTCTGTTTCAGCGCTTGTACAATAAGGACAGAACATAAATTAAATCTCAAATGTCAAAGCTCAAATCTCAAAACTAAGGTGTCACTTCGCGACAATTATTATAAATTTCTTAAGATTTGACATTTGCGATCTAAGATTTGAAATTCTAAACTATATCTAGTGCCAGGATATATAGTAAAACACTAGCCCTATACAGTCAACTATTAACAATGATATCAAAATATAGCAGTTTAAAATTTAGCTTCAAATTTTAATAAAAAATATGTTTTTTTTGTGGAACAAATAATTGGAGAAAACTATGTTAAGGGTATGTAAATTGCTTATTTATAAGTAATTAAGTTTGATCAATTTTATTGATCACAAAAGCATTTAATTATATTATTTGAGGAGGTTTTGTTTCACAGATTCCTGCATTATTTCTAATCTTTTATACTCTGACTTCAGCTCTTTGACATATTTTTTGTCAATTAATTTTTCCAATTCTTCAATCTTCTCTTTGTGTTTTAGTATTGAATTTCTAATGTTTTCTGACAATGATTTTGTGTCTTTTCCTAATTTTTTTGACTCCTCTGCCGCAATTACAGCGTCAAATAAATAGTTGTTGCTTTTTGAAATAACAGAAACAGCAAGCGCATCTTTATCTTTTTCAACAAGAGCGATTCCTGCACCAATTCTCTTATCTGAATTAAGCAGATTGAATTCTGATTTTTTTAGAGGATCGTTTATAAGAATACTAACAAGCCGGTCCCTTGCGGCTTTTAAAAAATACAAAGGATTGTCCGGTAAAACACCCGGATAAGGAAGCTGATATTCTACCTTGGGCACAGCAGAGGGGGAAGATTGCGCAAGAGTTGATTCTCTTGAAAAAAACAAGAATGTTATGAGGACAAAAACTAAGGCTATATGTTTTATCATCCTTTTGAGGGTATTATACAGGTCTGGAACTTATTTTACAATCGTTAATAATTGACCTAATTCACCTAATTATTCCAATCTCTAAACAAGCAACAAACCCTTAAAAATCCAAAATCCAAATTTCAAATATCAAATGAAATCCAAAATTTAAAATCTAAATTTTATAACATTTAAGCATTTGAGCCTCATTTGTCATTTGGGTTTTGATATTTGATTTAAGGTGTTGGGGTTTGTTTAAAGTAACTCCGATTAAATTGGAGTTTAATTGGGTTAATTAAATTTTTCTTGACATTTATTTGTAGAGTATTCATACTAAAATTAATGAGGAAAATCTGCCCTGTTATTTTTCTATTGATAACGTTCTTCTTTTTAAAACTACAGCCTGTTTATGCTCAGAGCGTACAAAACTACCCCGTAGATAACATTATTAACTCCACAAATACTATCACACCTGCACTCCCGCAAATAGACAATGAACAAGAAGTAAATCAGCAAACAGTGCCTATATATAATTATAATAATGTAGTACAAGCTCCTACCCCTTTGCCTGAATACACTCCCCCGCCTGATCTTCATTACAGAACGCAGAATGTGATGATTGAGGTAATGTCTGCTTTTGTCTGTCAGATTGCTGGATTTGATCCTGTTAATCCAGAAGGCAAGTGTCTAGGAATAGATCCTGAGGCAAAAAAAATAGGATTTGTTGAAAACAGTGGCGGCATGGTGGGGTTTGCGGCAAATCTAATAGGAATGACCTATAAAATTCCCATATCTTCAAACCAGTATTTTGCAGATCTTGGGAGTAGATTTGGAATTGTAAAACCTGCTTATGCGCAAGGAGTAGGATTTAAAGGGCTTGAACCAGTCATGGAGTTGTGGAAGGTGTTCCGTGATGTTGTATATCTTTTATTTGTAATTATTTTTGTGCTTGTGGGGCTTGGGATTATGTTCCGGATTCAAATTGATGCCAGGACTGTTATGTCTATTCAAAACCAGATTCCCAAAATTATAGTAACTTTGATTTTGATCACATTTTCCTATGCTATTGTAGGGATTTTGATTGATCTTATGTGGCTTGTTATGTATTTTTTCTTTTTGCTTGTGCAAGGTACGGGCATAAATGTAATGAATTTAAATCCTGCGGATGCTTATGGCAGGACAACTTTTGAAGTGGTTAATAACAGCTTTGGAGGAATCCATGGAATGGCAAGCAACGTAGCTCTTTCTGTGAAGGAAATTATTGGAAATATTATGAATATAAACACAGACCCTCTACAAGCTATTATTCCTTTTAATGAATTTATAAGCTCAGGTCAATTCGCTTTTGACTGGAATAATTTTAGTTTTGCAAATTGGATGATAGACACAATTAGTTTATTTGCGGGATTTGGCGTTGGAGCAAAAGTTGCAACGATGTCTGATTTAGGATTTGTGAATGCGGGCCCACTGACAGGATTTATTACAGGATATGCTACCTATGCCGCGCTTGAGACCTCACTCAGATGGCTTATACCTTACCTAATTACATTTCTTATAGTTTTTGTGGCTATTCTTTGGGCGCTTTTCAGGCTTTGGTTCCAGCTTTTAAAATCTTATGTTTTTATATTAATGGATGTTATCTTTGCTCCATTTTGGATAGGTGCTGGGCTTATACCTGGTGTAAGCACAGGTTTTGGTTCCTGGATCCGGGATCTTTTGGCACATCTCTCTGCTTTTCCAACTGCAATTATAATGTTTATGCTTGGAAAGGCGTTTATGGAAGTTTTTGCTGTCAAACATCAAGACCCCTTCCTACCCCCTCTTATAGGAAACCCGGGAGATCCAGCCTTGTTTGCAAACATTGTAGGGCTTGGAATAATTCTGTTAACACCTGAGGTGGTAAATATGACGCGGGATGCGTTTAAGTCCCCTGAGATGAAATATCCTGCAATTATTGGCAAGGCAATTGGTGTAGGACAGGGAGCAAGCAGTGCGTTTACCGGTGGGGTTGGAAAACAATTCTGGAGAACTGACAATATGGGTAATCCAAAAGGAATGTTGAATACATATCTTTATTCAAGATTTAAGGGCAAAACTATGCTTGGAACACTCTTTGGGAATGTACTTGGAGGCTGGAGAGAGGATCCAGGTGAATCTGGTGGTCTTTTAGGTAGAGTCTTCCCAATAAAACGAAATCAACCCCAACCGCGGACAGGCCAACCTCCAACAACTCAAGCAACAGGAAGTCAACCTGCACAAAACCAGCAAACCCTAAGTAGACATGAAAGAGCTCAGCAGCAAATAGCTAGAAACCAGCAAAACCAAGGGGGAAATACTAATACATAGACTAAGCCTAAACAGGCAACACATATCCTCAAAGCATTACCTTCTATCTTCTATCATCTACCGTCTAATACTAAGAAATATCTGTGAAAATCTGATATAACTCTGTGAGAATCTTAGCTGTTATTTGGTGATGTCAGCAAAGAAGACTTTAGCGGCCTCCCAAAAACCTACAAAACTACCCTTGGTTAAAGCATCTGCCGTATCCATCCCTACCATTCTACCCACCTCTGTCCTTGATTTTTTTCTCATCCAATTAATATCCTTGTTGTCAAAGGCAAGTTTTGTAACCATAGTCTTTTTAAAGTCTTTTTCATCTTTGTCTACCAATAAATTTCCAGGGATTTTTTGCAGAGCGGCATAGATAGTTTCAATCTGCGATGTTGTGAGCCAAGGATTTGGTCCTGTCAGGTCACGGTGGGAATAAATTTCTGCTGCAAGCCTGAGCTTTGCCACCTCTTTCCACAGCTCATCTCTATGTCCAAACTGGATAAGCCTTAGTATGTTATCTGAGATCACGCCTTGCCCTTTAAATAAGTCGTAATCCTCTCTACTGATTTCTCTTTTGAATTTTTCTACAAATCCTTCAACAACCTCCTTGCTGAACAAAACATTTACAAGCGGCCGGTCTTCAAAAATCATTTCTCCGGTTTCTTCATCTTTTCTCACAAAGTATCTAATTTTTTTACTGAAATCTACACCTCTCCAGGTAGAGTAGGCATATCGCATTGATTTTAAAAAGCCATCAATTACAGTTTCCTGAAACTTGGCCTGATCAAAAGTAACACCCCTGAAAGGATCTATTTTTGCAAGCTCCTCAAGCTTTATTTCTTTTGCTCCAATCAGAGAGTGAAAAACCTCAAAAGAGCGGCCTACGTGATCTGCATGATACTGGGTCATTGTCCTTTCAAGAAATCTAAGCTGATTCATGGCAGCCATTGCTTCTTTGTCTGAGCCTGCATTTTGTGCGGCCAGAAGAATTTCAATAGGCGTTCTTGTTATAACTTTGCCGTTTTTGTCCTTAATCAAATCCCCATTCTCATCTCTTACGGGAAGAGTAAGAATGGCATTAAACATGTCAAGTCCTATACTTTTAAAAATGGGGATATTGTACATATTGCCAAGAGCGCCCATCCGATGCGCCGCGGCCTGTCTGGTCCTGTACTGCTCTGTCCTGGTAATTTTGGTTGCCGCATCAAAACCAATACCATTGGTATCATTTTTGGAAGCGGCCAGGGTCCAGCGCATCATTGAAAAGGCCCATTCATCAGCATACTTTGCCTCCTGATAAGCACGCTGTCTAATCATAGAATCAAGCTCTGCTTCTATTCTTTGGTCAATCTCCTCATCTGACAACTTTTCACCCTCCTCTATACTACCTGTAATCACTTTTCTTTTTGCAATTATCCTGTAATCAGCCTCATAACTACTTCTTGTCTCATCAACCAGACTAGGCATCAAGGACTGGACAATCCTGTCTCTAACTTCTTTTTTAACAATCGGGTCTTCCATGGCCTCTGCAAAAAAATTAATATAACCTGAAAACTCGCTCAGAGTTTTATCATCATTTTTCAAAACTCCGTTTCCATCATACCAACTCTCTTTCCACTTTTCTCCTCTTCCTATCAGTCTTTTATATCCAATTCCGCTTTCTGACTTGGCACTTCTGGGGACTCTGGATTGAGTTTCTCCTACAACTTCAATATATTCTCTTCTAAAAAGCGTTGAATCATGACCCAAAATCTGTCTTAGCTGTCTTATGTCAGGCAAAAAATAATAGGCAAGAAATGCCTTTCTTGTGATGTCTCCAACCTTATGGTTTTCTGCAGATTTAAAAAGCTCTTTTCTTTCTTTTTCACTTTTACCTTCTGACCTTCTGGTTACTGTTGGCAGTGTAAAGATTTTCTCAAGGTTGTTGGCCCTCGTAAAGACATTTGCCGCGTAAAGCTGTCCCAAGAGCTTGGGAAGATTTTCATCACTTCCCATTACTTCAAACCTATATTTAATATCCATATTACGGGAGGTATTGAAGAGCCAGCACTCCAGAAGAATTTCTTCTTTAAGAGCGTTATAAACTTCATCTTCATGATAGTGTTCCACGAGGTCTGGGCCCCACTCCTGTTTTCCTTTTTCATCTTTTAAGAGCTTTCCCATTCTTTCATCAAAGAGAGGAACATACTCCTGTCTTCTTTCTCTTTTTCTAAAATATCTGGTGTGATAAAGCATTTCATTTAAAGACACTACCCTATAAGTACCTGCTGTTGAAATCTTGCTGAAAAAATCAGTTTCTGCGGTTGCGTCAAAATCGTGCCAGTAAAGCATTTGCTTTCTAACCCAGGCAAGAAAGTTTTCTGGAACCAATTCATCTTTTTTATTCATAATCTCTCTTGCTCCTCCGGGCTGCCACTCATCAGATTCAGAGTGCATAATAAGCTCTGCCAAATCTTCCAGACAAAGAGGTGTTTCTTTTAAACCCCTTTCTGTTTTGGGTCTGTCTTTAGGATAAAACTCCAAAACCTTGTCTACCAGATGCTGAGCCATTATTCTTTTTTGCTCTACGGTGGAAGCCGCTATTATTTTATCAGGAATTGTTTCTTCTAGTTCATGGCGTACATCTTCTGCCATTTCCTGGCCTAATAATCTTATAAATGGTTTTATTTCATGGCTTACCATTGCATCTATTTTTAGAGAATCTGTTTGTTCTCCAAATCTTTCTTTTATTCCTATTAATTGATCGCGGGGTGTCAACTCTTTTTTTACCCCTTCACCTTCCCTGGTTTCCCCTCCTGAAATTGGCCCAGGAAGCTTTCCCCTTGCCACCCAAGACTCCTGTTCTGAGGTGAGTTTTGTTGCCTGCTCTATGCCTTCATCTGTTGTTGGAAAATCACCGTCATGGAGTTTTTTGTATCTTTGTGAGTTTTGCGCCCTGAAGTATGCCTCTATCACGCTAGGAGGGAACTGAGAGACCTCATCAAATTTTTCTTTTTTTGCCCAATAAGCTTCTCCATTTTTTGCTCTTCTGCGTTCGTAACCCTGGGCTGCCATATCATCTAAAAGCTCTTTCTCCTTTTCCTTTTGTCTCTCTCCCGGACGCACTTCTTTGCCTTCTTCTGTTTTTTCTCTTCCACCTAATAATTCTTCAAGGCTAAAAAATTTTTTGGCAAGCGCGTAAAACGCCTCTGGGCTTAATTCTCCTGCTGAGGCTTGGTTTTGAGTTTCTTTTTGAATTTTTCTTCTTTGCTCTTTATAGTCCGCTTCAGGAATTTGGCCGCTTTTGTATCTTGCTTCAAGCTGACTTATCCTGTCTGTAAGAGCTCTTACCTTTCTTTCATCATCCTGGGTTAAGGGGATTTTTAATTCTCTTGTTTCTCTGTCTGTATCCATAGAAGTTTCTTTACTTCTAGCGTAACTTTTTTGCTCCCCGGTTGTCAACATCTCGGTATGATTCATACTGACCGTAGTATATGTTTTAGATGAATAAGGTGCTTGATAAGGAGATTACAAAGAGATAACAGGTGGTTAACAATCAAGCTGAATTATGAATAATGATTTATGATTAATGAGGCTTTTATATATTTATTCATTAATCAATTTTAGGCTTACACTTGTGTTGTTTTTGATCTTTGATCTTTGATTCTTGAACTCTTATAATACAAGTATGGAGCCACAGCATTTTGAATCACTTTATCCTCCTGAGACCAGGAGTGAGGAGATAAAAAGGATGCTTGAGTTTGCCAAAAGCGGCAGGTCTTCTCAGGTAGTGGGCGTGCCAGGAAGTGGAAAGGGGACACTTCTTGGACTACTCTCCTATAACAAGGGAGTGCGGGAAATTCATCTGGGAGAAAATCAAAAATGGTTTCATTTTGTCTATATGGATTTTTCAGAGGTTAAAAAAAGAAATCTTTTTGATGTGATTAAATTTATGATAATTTCAACAGCCTACTCTTTGACCGAACGGGACTTAAAACAAGAAGCAGATACTGTAAATAAATTTTTAAAGGAGGCAATAGGATTTAGTGACGAGCTGATACTTTTTCAGGCACTTAAAAAAAGTATAGATTTTTTGGCTATAGAAAAAGAGCTTTCGGTTGTATTCTTGCTTGACAGATTTGATCAGTATTTACCGGATGTAACAGAAAATTTCTTTTTGAATTTAAAGATTCTAAGAAACAGGGCAAAATACAGATTTTCCTGTGTCTTTTCCCTTAAGCGGCCAATTGAAGATATGCTTGAGCCAATTGTGTTTTCTGAATTTCACGAATTTTTAGCGGGAAATGTGGTCTATTTTAGACTTTATGATCCTGTGGGAATGGATTTTAGATTTTCTTATCTTGATAGAATTACGGGCAAAAACACTGATGAAAAGACAAGGCAAGAGATAGTAAGATTAACCGGCGGTCACGGGCAACTGGCAAGATTGTCTTATGAAATTGTTTTATCGAGCGAGGAAGTGCCAAAAGGTTTGCAGGTTTATCTTTTTGAAAAAGGAGTTATTAAGCGGGCACTAGGTGATATATGGAATTATCTTACTCCATCCGAGCAGGTTTATTTAAAACAGATTTCTTCTTCACCTGTCATTGCAAGAAATTCTCCCTTGTCATTGCGAGGAACAAATAAAACAATTGGCGAAGCAATCTCGCTTAGAGATCGCCACTCCCGAGATAAACTCGGGATCGCGATGACAAATAATGAAACTGAGCAAAAACGCAATGACAATAATGTGTATCTTGAAAATGTTGGGTTAATTATAGAAGGAGAGATCGCAATACCCTTGCTTGAGGAATATGTAAAAAATGTTTCTGTGGAAACTGCCGGACAAATTACATACAAAGCAGAAACAAATGAAATCTTTAAAGGCAATGAGGAAATTACAGACAATCTTTCACCTTCAGAATTCAGGCTTTTAAGATTCTTGATACAAAACGCGGGGCGGGTGTGTGAGAAGGAGGAAGTTATTACAAATGTCTGGAAAGACACAAAAACACAGGAAGGAGTAACAGACCAGGCGCTTGATCAAATAATTTATAGGCTCAGAAAAAAGATTGAAGAAGACCCTAACACCCCAGTTCATCTTCAGACCATAAAAGGACGGGGAGTGAGGTTTGCTGCGTAGCCGAAAATAAATAAATTTCCAATTTCAAATATCAAATTTCAAATGAAACTAATAACTTTGAATTAGAAATCATGAATTATGGGGAAAAATTTTAAAACTTTCTAACTAGGGGATTTTTATACTGCTTAAAATATTATTAATTGCTTCCTCATCTTCTAAAAAGCTTGGGTCTTGTTTGTCTATGGCAGTAGTTATGATATAGTATTTGCCATTTTTTTCAAACAAAATTCTTCTCATTTCTATATCTATCCTTTTAACTTTTTCTCTCATTATCCTTTCAGTATCAACCATATCGCCAACAAAGAGAACAGATCCATTGGGTACAGTGGCAGAAAGCTCTACTCCTTTTACGCCTGCTATCTCTGTATTCTTTTTGTCTACTTTATATTTCTCATGTCCAGCGGGTGTTCCTGGTGGACGTATATTGTTTACCGCATCGGTCCTCATTTCCAATGCTTTTCTAAAATCTCTTTCGTGTTTGTCAACAAAAAATTCAAATGCCTCTTTAGGCGGGAATGCTTGAATTGATACGTGGCTATAAAGACCCTGATGGCTTTCCGGCTCCTTAAAGGTGTTTTGGCCGTTAAATGACCAATCTCCTGGATAATCTGCTTTAAAGAAATTAGTTTTTGCATGTTGTTGTGTTTCTTCAGGAATTTTTTTGAAGCCTGACCTCTCCCACATGTCCTCTCCGGTTGGCTTAAAAGAAGCAAGCACAGCCTTTATTTGCGCTTTTACCTCTTGTTTCTCTTCTTCTTCCATGCCGTCATAATCTACAAAAGTGGCTATATGATACGACCCATCGGAAGTCTTAATAAAATAGTCATTACTATAAGCATAATATGTTGTGGGCTCTTCTTTTCCATCTTCATAATAATCTTGTGGAAACCTGCAACTTCCTATAATCGCACCATACTCTTGAAATCTTCCAAATTTTGTATCGTAATCCAAGAGGTCCGGGTAATTGATGGTACGCGCCGCCTCCACATTATCCTTAACAAACCCTAAAAAGCTTGTTCCTTCTTCTGCTTTGCTGACAGCGACATATCTGACTTTTCTGTCTTCATATAGATTTTGACCTACAAGAATTGAGTATTTATCTTCCTTGAATTGCCAGTTTTTAGGATAAGATATTTCATATCCTGGTCTTGTAAGTGTCACCGTATTCTCTGTGAGAGAAGGCTTTTCTCCGGACTGAGGCGTAGGAGAGGGTTTGGCAGGAGTTCTGGTAGAAATAGCTGTAGGCCAAGTGTCAAGATCAATACGTTTCACCCCTGGTGTTGCATCTGTGCCAGGGGTTGCCCTCACTCCAAGAACCTCTGGTTTCTGGGTGGGTTTTTCTGAAGATCTTGCTGGAGGAACTACCGTAAACTCTCCCTGTAAAGCTTGTTGTGTGGGGGAAGGCGTGGCTGGTTCAACTATAGCAGGCGGTGCTTCTCCACAGCCAGCTATGAGAAGAGATGCTCCCACAAACGCAACACCTGCCCCATATGCAGCCCCGGGACCAGTATTTCTTACCTGTGGACGAGTTGTGTCTTTTGAATCTGGATCTGTAGATACAGTTGGAGGGTTATCTAATAAAGTCTTGGCAACGGCTTCTGATACACTTAAAGTTTCAGGCGTAACTAAACCAAGCGCTCTTTCCCACTTTTTAACCGCAGGAGCAACCATTTCATC
>QZIP01000015.1 GCA_003599595.1 Candidatus Parcubacteria bacterium | reverse complement strand
TTTACTTCTAACCCCAGTGCCAGTACGTCTCGAATCTCTTATTTCACCAACTGCTCTTCTCAATTGTAATATATCATCATTAATTCCGCCTATACTTTGTTGTTCTCTTCCATCAGGAAGAGTATTTGGCAGATCATTACACCTTAATTCTTGAGCTGGTAGTGATTTTTTAGTGCCAGTAGTAGCAATTTTTGTTGGTAATTTATTTGCTAACTGAGTTTTTTTGGGTTGATTTAATTGTGTTTTCTTAGGTTGATTAGAAGATTGAGAAGAACTGGTAGGCGCATAACCCGAAGAATTATTTTGATTTGAAGGTTTGTTGTATTGAGTAACAGGAGCTTGATATGGTTTTACATTAGTTCTTGCTTCGTGCAGAGCTGATTCAGCTCCAGCTTGAGAAGAAAAAGCAGCAGCTGGATCTTCACTTTTAACACTATAATCTAATGACTTTCTACCTCTGCTAAATACTTTGGCAGAAACACCATGTTCTTGAGCAATTTCATCGATTGCGCTATCAGGACCAATCAATTTAACTTTCGCCAAACCATCTTTAATTCCAAGATGAGAACATTTGCATCCTTTAGATTGTGCCATTTGGTCTACTTTATCAAAATCCTTGGCACGAATTCTCATACTAGCAGAACCAACACGACCACCTTTTAATCTCCGACGAAGACTTTTAACTGGACGATATTTCTTGCGAAGATTTTTGGCGGACTTAGTTCCTAATCCTGTTGTAACAGGACTAGCAGCTGGTTTAGTTTCTAATCTATTTCTCTGATCTTCTTCTTGAAATTGTTCAAGTGGAGATTTGGGCTTTGGAGCAGGTTGAGCAGGAGCAGGTTTCTTACCTAAACCACTCCCAGTAGCGGCACCAATTTTTAATGCTTTATCTTCATCATCTTTCAAATCTTTATGAAGATCTCTATCCATCTCATTAGCAGTTACTGATTTTCTATCATATTTCATTGGTTTTGCATTAACTTCTTGCGATAATGTAGGAGCAACCCCCTGATGATCTAAATGAAATTGCGTTTTAGGAGATTTGGAATTTCGACTGGGTTTGGTAGAAGTACCATGGTGGATAGATTCACCAACAGAGTTAGCTCTAAGGCCAGCAGAATCTCCAGAGTTAATTCCTGCTATTCTGGATGTTTGAGTCTGATTAGCTCTTGGTTGTGCTTTCTCATTAGCAGTTACAGATTTTTTACTAACATTCATCGAAGTTGGTATGCCAACTTTATTTAAAGTATCTTTAACAACATTTCCACTACCAGGAGTAGGAGCTACTTTAATGGCTTTTCCTCTTATTTTATTTTCAGCCATATCTCCTAATTTACCCCCAGCAACCCCACCAGCAACTGCTCCAACTTTACCACCAATTTTAGCTCCAGTTCCACCACCATATTTTCCACCAACTGCTGCACCTAATACTCTACCACCTGCAGCACCTGCAGCAGTGCCAGCTTGTTTTCCAACACCTTTATGCATTGCCTTAGAAGAACATTTGTTACATACTTTACCAACTTTTTTACATTCAGGACAAACTGCTTTACTACCAACTAATGCACCACCAGTATTATTATTCAAATAGGACATTGCTTTACCACTATTCATTTGTCTTTTTAGTTTTTGAGCAGTGGCTTCTACATTAACTTTTTTGGGTTTATTACCCTTTGCTACTTCATTATTATGATAATTGGACGCTTCTATAGACGCTTGTTGGTAAGCTGATCTACTTTCACCAAATCCAGGACGAGGAGGCTTACTTGGTGGCAACGCTTTTTCTTCTTTATCTGCCATAGTTTTCTTCTTTCCGCATGCAGCTCCAAGCTGTCTGCCAGTTAATTTATGACCATGAGCAGTGCCATCTTCTAGCTTTTGGCATGCTTTATTTGGATCAACATTATCACTTGGTTGAGATTTATACCCTTTAGTATATGGGCTTTTATTTGGTTTGTGGACAGTTGTTTTAGGAACTTGTGTTCTTGTATCTGGTGGAATTTCAGGAGGAGTGGCCTCGCCTCTTCTTGGATCATCAGCAAAATGACTCAACTTATGTGAAACTCTTCCTTCGCTTTTATCCATCGCTGATTCTAATTTGTTAATTCTATCACGATGAATTTTATTTTGTTTGTCAGCTGTTTGCTGTCTTGGAGTTGGCTTGCCTCTTGCTCTATTAATTATTCCACCAACAGCGCTGCCAACACCAGCATTATGTAAATCTCCAACAACTCTAACAGGATTAGCAGCATGAAGAACTCGACCAATCACACCTTTTTGTCCATATTTATTTCTTAATGATTTAATCTTCTTAGAAGATATTGCACCAACTCCTGGCTTCCATCTTGCAGGTGGAATTTTAGTGTCAGGTAGATTTCTTAATGGAACTTCAGTTGATTTGTGCTCAACTTCTTGAGCTTCTTCTTTTAACCAATTCAAATCACCAACAAATTCAGCTTTGTTTCCAACAGGTAATGCTTTTGTAGCATCAGGGGAAATGGTTTTATTATAAAAACCACCAACAGTAACTGCAGTATTTTGGTTTGCTAACGGTTGGAAGCTTTTGACAAGATATGGAGATAAAGCTTTGCCACATACTGTTGGCATTGCCAGCACTTCTCTAGCCAAATCTACTGGAGTAATACCGTATAAACTCTTAGAGTTCACAGTATCCATATTGGCTGGCATGACAACAAGTGATGCTTCAAGCATCAAAGTGCCGAGAAGGTGCAAGCCGGAAGGAGTTCCTCGTTCATAGTCTACAGGAAGATTAACCGCACGAGTTACTTGATAACCAATTGATCCGCCACGAAGGAACCTTTTAGCAGCTAAATCAAATATTTGATTGCAAAATACTGAGTGATCGTATTCTTTGGATTTATCACTTAATATTGATTTGATTTCAGCGTCTTTTGTATCCCAATTGGTATTTCTATTATTTCCATAAAAGAAAGCTTTAACTCTAGCTTGTTTTGATACTGGATCAATGTAATTACAATATTCACCAGTTTTAGGATCTTCAGCTAAAGCAATTGGAAGAACAATTTGCTTACCATGATCAAATAATACGTTAGGTAATTTCTTATGCCGCTCAGTATTAATTCCACCAATTTCTAATAAATCTCCAACTCCATCTCTTCTATTACCATCAGCATATAAAAGAATCATTGACATCTCGGCTTCGTTGATTTGGGACCCAATAGGATCTCCAATAACAACATCTAAGCCGTAAGATGTACCTGGACCAACTCCCATGAGCTTATAACCATGGGAGTTGGTAGGTAGGTTTTTCTGGCGGGACTGAAATACGTTATATACTTCGTCAGAAGATAAGAATTTGGTCAGATTTGGAGGAGTCGGTAGGGATCCCGTCATTCGGACTTTTTATATACCTTATACCAAATTCTGTTGACGGGACAGAATTTGGTAATTGTTTATTTAATTTCTTTTTGGTTGAGTAACAAGGTCCATTATTAGTCTTAATTGTCCATCATTCACTATAGCTAATTTAGCCATTCCAACAAGATCTTCAATAGACGAACAATGTTTATTCATACCTTCAGCGACGTTAATTACATCCTCTAAAATTCCTCTGAAGGTATTTTCCGCCTCGATCATTTTTTCAGCTGCAATAGATGTAGCCACCCTAAAATCCTCCTACAGTAATTGATTGTAATTGTAATATGGGGTTAAAACAAAACAAAATACACTATTCTTCAATCTTGTGGATTAAGAATGGGAAATTCTTAGCATTCTTTGGAGTACCTGGAGTACGAATGTTAGTTCCATCTACTGGAGTCTTCCATAAATCTTCTTCACTTGGAACTGGAATTGAATCATCTAGTGCAAATTCAACTTTAACTTTCTTAGCCCAATCACGAATTCTTCTCGATGGTACAATCAAGTTAAATGTTTCACCAGCACCGCGAACAATCATTCCAACACAACGGCCATCTCCTAAGTACACTCCACCACCAGAACTACCAGGAAATGCTGCACAAGTAGTCTGATCATATACCACACCACTTAAAACACGACCATGTTGACTCATAATACCGCGTGTAAAACTATTGCTGCCAATTTGTCCTAACAAGCTACCACAATGGTAAAGTGTTGTTCCAACAGGTGGGATCTTATCTTCTAAATAAAATTGCATAGAAGCAGTTACAAAGTTCTTTTTTCGGACTCTAAGTAATGCTAAATCCTCACCATTATCAGCATCACTGTATCTTACGATTTCAGCATCCATAGTAGAACGGCCAACAGATCTTCCATCTTGGATATATTCTTTAACTATTTTAGCATCATCAAATTCAACAATGGTTTTAGTTGAACCATTAGCATCTACAATTGATCTGGTCTTCCTCAAACCATCTACAACATGAGCAGCAGTCCAAACATAATTAATTCCATCTCTTGTCTTAATTTCACCAGAACCCTGAGATCCTGTGGCATGAATTGTAACGGAAAAATCTTGTATCTCTTGGACTTTCTTCAAATCAATATCTGGTTTAGAAGTTTCTTGAGCAATTGCGAAACTACCAAGAAGGAGAGATCCAACTAACATGCAAATAACAAACTTTTTCATATCTAATACCCTTTCCAGAGTTATTACTTTAATAAATTATCTATTCTTCCAACTTTGAAACTGATTCTCCCACTTTTTAGTAAGAGAAATCAAACCAGAATTTCTAATTTGAAACACTTTTCTTTTAGGCAACGGGACAACTGCCACAAATTTATATTCCCAACCCATTTTAGAACAAAGTTCTAAAGCTGCATTTCTTTTAAGTTCAGTATTTTCGTGGCGTAAATCTTTTTCCCAATTAACAGGTTTAATTTCTACCAAAATGTTATTTTCCAAACTAAAAAAGTCTGGGAAATAGTTTCTTTGAATACCGTTGTTATCAATATAAGATATCCTAAATTGTTTATTCTCAGCTGAAATCCATTTTGTTTGAGAATTATTAATCAAAAATGATAGCTCACAAGAGCTTCTGAAAAATACATCGTTAAATCTCCCTGAAATACTAAATCCAGATTTTTTAGGAGAAGGTTTACCATACATTGGATTTCCTTCCCCAGTATACAAGTTCGAAATATAAGCTCTATATTCTGGATCTGATTTTAATTCTTTTATTCTTTTACAAAATTCTGGTGATCTTTTCTTTCCTCTGTTAGACGCTGATATTTTATCTTTTTGAGATTGAGGAAGTTTTCTACCAAATAAAGAATTACTAATCTTATTGTTAATTTCTGATTTCTTTTCAGGAGAAGGAACAGGCCTGTTCCTTCTCGCCTCAGTCATTTTTTGTAAAGTGTCTGGTTTAACTTTCTTTCCTTTCATACTGAGTCCAGGTTTATTATGTCCACTAATAAATAACCTATTCAAACGGGGATACAATCCACATCCACACGCGCATAATTCAGTACTTTGGGCTTCTGCGGCAATTCGTTTCTTAATTTGTTCTTTCTCTTGTTTACAAATTTTGCATAAACATCCTCTCGCCTCTAATGCCTTTTTAGTAGGTAAACTACTACAATGTGTAAATTTCAAACAATTGGGGTTGCCATTTGGATTAGAGCAAATTGCATAGTAATCTCCGTTTGATCGAACAAAATGACCTTCTAAACACTTTTTACCCTGGGTTGTCTCTACACCACAACCGCATTCACAATATCTTTTTTCCATTATCTCTTCTCAATTACTATCGACCAACCAGTAAAATTTTGTTTAAACCAATTTATATCAACCCAATAGTTATGATGAATGTCATTACTATCTATATATTTAACCCATTCATTATCCAAATCAACTATTATTATTGCATGTTGGGATCCTTTTCCCCAATGACATCCAACTATAACAGGTATTCCATTATCTACTTGATATTTCAACCAATCTAAACTAGTGTCTTCATATATTTTATACTCCACCCCAAGATGATCAAGACAACTTTTAACTTCCCTTGTACCAGCACCTCTTGATTCCCATTGTGAGTAATGATCAACAAGTCCATAAAGTCTTTCATCCTTGTAAAAACGACCTATGATTTCCATAGATGCATATGTGCAGTATCCGTTGGGTTTATTTCTAACCCTACAGGTACTGGGGATATTTACTTCAGATTGGGCAAAAGAAGTGAGTATTAATACAACTAGAATTGAAAACAAGCGGGACATCTACTAACTGTCTTTCACTCTTGTTCATTATCCATAGGTATGTCCTTCATGAGTTCTAAAATATGGTTTACAGTTTCACAGTTGTGTAAATACGTTTTACAATTCTTACATTTTTTGATATGGTTATCAACTGTGTGTTTTTGTCCTGAGGTTAGATCTCCATCTAAGTAACTATACATATTATCATAAATTTGTTTGCATGTTGCCATTTATTTCTCCGGTTACTCTGGTAACGATCTACCTTCTCTCCAAGTAGGAGATTTAACATCTTCCAACAATTCATCACTTATTTTTTCTTCTAGTGTTTGTCTAGCTTTACGAAGCCATGTTTTAACTGTGTTTACTGGAATTTCCCTGCCTAGTTTAACACTTAAACTATTTGCAATGTCTTCTAATTTCATACCCTTTTCTCTTTTTGAAACACCACTTCCTAATTCTTCTGCTCCACTTAAATCGTTTGGATTTCCAAAATGATGAAGCATCAATACAGTTTTTTCAATCTCTGGTAAAGAATCAATGATAGATCTTAATTGATCTTGAGTTTCTTTTCTAGACAACAATTGTTCAGGTGAAATATCTAATTTATTAACTTCGCTTATGTATTTACCTTCCTTGCTGAACATAGATCTTCCTTTTGTTTCAGGATCAGCAGTCATACTTCTTCCTTTATCTATGGTCCTTGAAAATATATGATTTAGAAAACTATTTCTAAAAGCTTCTAATGAATCATATCTTCCTCTAGGAACTTCAACTGGTATTTTATTACCAGATTTATCTAATTCTGGATTACCATCATCATCAGTTTTATATCCTAGCTTAACATCTCCTCTGAATTTAATATGTTTCCATATTGCGTAACTAACCATATCTTCGGCAGTTTGTTCCGCACCTTTATTTCCTGCCAACATCCTTTTAGCCCTATTTAGTATTAAAGGTCCCCAAATTTTCAACATTTTATCAATAGACGGCCATTGATCTACGTTTGATTTGTCAAATGGTCCATTAGTGCCAAACTCAGCAATTTCTTTTGCTTCTTTTGTTTTTTTTGCATTAGCTGCATCTGCTTCACCAGAACGTTTATTTTTGTTTAGTGTTTCCTGTTCTCTGGCTAATCTTTCTTTGGGAGAAATTGGTTCTTCAGGTTTGGGAATAGATCTTGGTTTAGTAGATATAGAACGACTGATTGGAAGATGGGATATTCCTTCTTTTTCTCCAGGAGTACCAGAATCTGGATCATCACCTTTTGGAATTTCAAATGCTATGTTATTTGCTATTTGAGTTTTACGTGCTGGTTTAGATCCAGATATGCCAGATACTTTAGATGATTGTTGTTCTGGCTTCTTGGAACCTACGATTTCATCTTGAGCTGGTGGATATATAATATCCTGATTTTCAACTAATGTATCAACAGCTTTGCTGGCATACATAAGAAAATTCTTCCACTTTCTGAGACCTTTGCTCAGTGATTTCCCTTCAAATGGACTTTTTCTCACGGCTTTTTGCATTGGCTGACCAGCTTGTAATGCTCTTTCCACCAGTTTCTGATCTTCTGGGGTAAGAGGTTCAGCCATATTAGGAACGCCAACACTCATGAAATCCCACCTTTTCTCAATACCTCCTCAGCTTGATCTTTGTTACCACCTAAGACACCGTAGTACTTGTTCTTACTAATATATTGTAAATATTGCTGCCTTGGAAAAACTACTCCAATATATGAAGCAGAACCGGGATTTTCCAAAGTATTATCTACAACTCTACCTTCTTTTGTAACTGCCCAAGCATGTAATACTGGAGGATTTGCACCTTCTTTTACAAATCCCTCAGCATAATTATAATCTGGATTTGCTAATACCAAACGGGTTGCATTAACAAAACAGTTACTTTGTTCACCTTGAATTAACGTAGCAGCTAATGGAGATCCTTTGAATCTTTTGCCTTTAGATACTATGAATTGAACTGGATTTTTATACTTCCCAGCCCCTTTATATAAGTCGTAATCACTTTCAGCTTCAATAGTTGAGATAAGTTCTTCTTCACCACTGACTGGTTTATGCCTATGTTTAGGATATTCCATTTTCCTTTGTCTGGGTTTTGGTTTTTCTTCTTCCTCTTTCTCTCCAGTAGGCACTTCACATTTAGTGGGATCTCCATAACTAACTTTCCCAGTAGCAGTGTTCAAACAACCAGTTCCACCTCTTTTTCCTGTGTATGGAATAAATTCGACAGCGTTACCACCATCAGTTTGATGGTTCATTGCTTTTTGGAACGGAGATGAAGCTACATTTGCCACTGTAATACTCTTACTAGGATTACGTTTATCCAATTGTAACCTATTTGTTGATTTATACAACCTTCCTCTATATTGTCTTCCTGGGTTTACCAAAAGACTTATAGACTCATCCACTCTCCCAGAAGGAAATCTCCTATATGGATTTTTTAGTTCTCTGGAATAACCAATAGTATCAGTTTTATCTTCGTGTGTTCTATTGGTGGTGGGTGGAACCTTTGCCATACTTCTTTCTCAATGATTTAATGTGTTTTGGAGAAGCTGCGCCGGAAAGTCCCCGTTTTGGCATTACTTGGCAAGGTGTAATCTGCCCACTCACAAAACATCTTTTTCTATTTAATTTATCTGGTTTTCCATCTACTGTGGCATACGGTGGAGGTGGATGGGTATGATGAACGCCACTTGTGTAGTATGTTTTTGGTGCAGCAGGAGATTTTTGATCAGAATTAGGAAGTGATTTATTAACTATATCTGGATTTGTAATATCCCTATCAGAAATGAGGACATCAGCATGTCCGATTCCATCTGGAAGTTCTAGCCGTTCTGAAAATATTTCTTCTAATACTCCCATTGATTAATACCTACATATAGTGAAAATCTAAAAAGTCCATTTTAGGAATTATAACGCCCTCGCAGTGTAAAACTATCTTAAAATATTGAATATATTGTGAATTTCAGTTTCTAAGATGTACCTTCTGGCCATAAACCAAACATTTTAACAACATCTGAACATTTTGGGAACTCCTCTTCTACTTTACGCAAAGAACCTTCTTTTTGAGCTTTGTTTATCAATCTTCCAAATTCCGCCCACCCTTCTCTAGCATTTTCTAAAGCGTACGCAGTAAGAGGTTCATTTGATTGGGCTATTTCACTACCATAAACTTCAATCCAAATTGGATCAGAATCTAAACCAACACCCAATTTGTGCCAGATTTCATGAGACCAAACTTCATAAGATTGAATTATTTTATCTGTGGTCTTCAACCCGCCGTCTATATGAATTGAACCATCAGATAACATTGCTCCGCCAACACGTTTTTGCTGTAATAACCAAGATTTGGCAGTTGGATCTAATTTAGCAATTGTTTTTAACAATTCTGGTGTACTTCGATAAAATACCATTCCACCACTTTGCTTACTCAATTTATCAATTGCTGCATTGTTTAAACTTCCAAGAACATTTTTCAATACTTTTTTGTATTCTAGTTTTTGATTTTCGTCTAGATTTGCTGTATCAATATTTTTGATATTTCTATCAAAATATAGTTGATGTCTTTCAGTCCATTTTTGAATGTTGTCATTCTTAAATTTATTTAATGTATCTTGAAAGTTAGATGGTGTTTCATTTGCCATCATAGCATATATATTAGGATCTTCTGGATTGAATTCGCCTTTATTGTCTACGGATTTGATTTGATCTTCTTCAAAAGCAACATAACAAATAGCTTTTCTAGTTGTATCCCAATCTCCTGTTTCTTGAATTGGAGTTCCATAATCATCACCCGCAATATGTTTTATACCATCAAACCCAAGTTTTTGAAATACCTGTCTGGTTTTTTCATTAACTAATCTAAAATTAAGATCTGGGTTTTCTATACGATTTTCGATGTATTCTTTGATATCTCTCCATATGTAATAGCCTTGAATTTCATCTGCATCATCATAATGGATTCCTAACTCCGATTCAACTTTTTTCAGAAAATCACTACCCATGTAAGCATCCATATCAAATGGGTTTTTAATGTTTAGATACCCTTCTACCACTTTGCCAGTTCTATCTTCCTTAGCCCCTGTAAATATATCTCCTGTGAATCTTTCGGCAAGATCTAAATCATCAGTAAAATAATACCCTTTCCCAAAAAAACCCAATCCTCTTTTATTCTTGTCAAAAACTTCAAATTTATCTGGAGATTTTGAACCATGATAAACTACCAATGGTTTGCCACTTTCATCTACTACTTTAGATGCATTTTCTGGGTCGTTTTCCCAATCGCCAAACCATGATTTAAATTGTGGAGATTGAATGGTTTGTTCATAGTTTTCTGGCTTGTCATCTACTTTTTTTTCAATTTCATCTGCCATCATGGCAGCAGGTGCAACTTCTCCTATTGGATTCTTTCTAAACTGCTTAATGGTGTTTTCTATATCTGTTATCAACTTATCAGCAACAGAATTGAACTTAGCTTCTCCCTTTTTCCCTTCTACAATTCCAATCGTTTTATCCATTGTATCAATAAATGATTCTTCTAAAGCTGTAGCAAGATCTATTCCACTACTCAAATAATGATCAAGATACTCATCAAATCTCTTATGAAAGTTCTGAACAAATTTAGAGGAAAATGAATCTTTTAACAAACCATCTACAATTCTGTGTACGTCATGAAACTTACCATTGAAATTATCAATTACTGATTCTAATTGATGTGGGTCATAAGAATCAATCCCAACAGATTTTAATAACCTTGAGGCTCCATCTTCAACTTCTTCCCTCCTTATTCTCTCATCAGCTTCTGCAGGAAGTTCTAATATTTCGTCATTCTTTTGCGTCTTTTTTTGTTTCAACGGTTTATTTTCTTTTAGAGCATCCTTCTTTTGGTCTCCTCCAGCTTTTTTCAATGCTCCCTTTAATTTCTCTTTTTCTCTTGCTGCACTAATTGGTTTCAATTCATATTCAATGTCTTTTTCCATGTCAGCTGTAGCCATTTTAACAGACTCAACTGTATTGCGTCCTGCTTCTCGATAAGCTTGTACTCTATCATTATATCTTTGGTGTGCAGCCCTTCGTTCGATAGGGGGAATGTCTAATTTTAATAATCTTCTGTTTGCTGCAATTTTACCACTGCGTATATTTTCTTTTTCCTCAAATGTTTCAGGAAGTTTTCTTTGTCTTAGTGGAGCAACTTGTGTCTTTCGTTCATCAGATGTTGCAGATTCTTCTGGAATTTCTTCCTCTGTCTGATCAATAGAAGGTTCAACTGTTTCTTTAGGTAATGCGTTTGGACGAACACCACCAGCTGGAACTTTAGTTTTTGATTTGAGTTCTGATATTCTTTCATTTAAATCGTTTGTTGCCATTTCAACTGCATCATCGACATTATGTCCTGTTTGCATGTATTTTTCAACATTATTGTTGAAATGGTTAATTTCAAACAAACGTTCTTTACGAGATATGTTTTGCAAACTATTAACTAATTTCTCAGCATCTACCTTTGCACTTCTAAGTGTTTCAGATTCTTGATTACTTAATGGAAGTTTTCTTTGACGTTTAGGAGCTATATCAGTTTTGTTATCACTCTCTAACTTACCAGGACGCCAATCAGACAAAGAAGGATCCATTTGCTGAATAGTAGCTATTGCTGTTTCTGGATCAACTTTATTTTGAACTAATCTATCATATGCTGCTTGAGCCTTATGATCCAAGAAGTTGACATAAAGATCTTCTGCTTCTTTACCAAATACAGTTCTGAGAGCTAGTTTTTCAGCTTCCCCTTGCCCAAGTCCATTTTCTGGATCAGAATAGATTCCATACATTTTATCAAATCTTGCTTTGAGATCTTCTTGTTGTTCAGGAGTATATTTAGCCATCTCTTTACTGACTAAATCATCAAAACTACTTGGTAAATCTTTTTCAATTTTAGTCTGTTGCGCTTCAGATTTATCCCTATTTGCAATTCTTTGACTTTCAGCAACTGAAGGGAATGGTAATGGCCTTGTTCCAATAGGTTGTAATTGAGTATCTTCACTTGGAAATAGTTGTGTATATCTTTCAACTTCCTCTTGTGGTAAATTTTCTGCTTCTTCAACTGCTTTGGCTGGTTCTACTACATCTGTATCACGACCACGTTCAACTCCTGTGTTAGACTTGGCTTTTTGCATATATGCATCAACTCTAGCATCAGCATTGGCTTGAGCTTCTTGTGGGGTGCTACCATTTGCAATCTCTTCCCTGTAAATTCTTTGGAACAATTGTATGGCTGATTGTCTATCATCATCAGTTTCAGATTTATATTTTGATAGAACTGCTTTTTGAGCATCTTTATATAGTCTTTGTTCTTCAGCCAATATTAATGGAGCATGAGCAGCAAATGATCTGGCTTCTTTAATTGCAGCTTGAGTATCATCAATAGTCAGTATTGGGACAATTCCACGTTTTTCATATGCTTGTTGTTTCTTTTTTAAAGCAATTCCAAATCTTCTCAGAACCTCCGGTGTATATTTTGGATGAAACTTGCCTTGTTTTGTCCATTCTTTCAACGTGTTTTCTAAATCTTCTCGTGCAGCAACCACATTCTTACGACTACGATTAACTTCTTTATCAGGATCTGGAGGTGGTGTTGGTCTTGCTGCTGCTCTTTGTGCAGCAGTCATTTGGTTTAATTTATTTTGATGTTGTTGTTGAGCTAAATAATTATGGAAAATCTTTTTATTAAAAGAAGGAGCAACAGCACCAAGACCTGGAGTAGTTGGAGCAACTCCTGCTGGGACAAATCCAAGTCTGTTCTTCCACATTTTCTTTTCAACTTTGTACCAATCCTTCTGAGCATTTCCTGTAGTTTTTATTCCATTTTCATGTTGAAACTTCTTCAGTGCTGCTATAAGATATTCTTCCCTCTCTTGATCAGAAAGTTTCATGAATTCTTCTTCATCAGCATCACTTAGTCTTTTACCAGTGCCAGAATACAACAGGTTGTTTAATATTTGAGCTTGTTTACTAACCTGTGCATTGTTTAGAGGTTGTCCTCTATTAGATCTTTTAATTCCTAACGCAACTTTATTAAATGTTGCAGGATTTTCAAGATCTTCCTTCTCTTCTTCTTTATTTATTTCTTCAACATAATCATGTAATGCTTGAGCTAATGGTAAAGCTGCAGAACCAAAAATAGCTCCTGTAATGTTAGCTACAGGTTGAACAAGCTCAACATCAAATACGCCTTCAAGAAAAGCAGCAATACCTGTTAATATGGCAGAGCCAATTCCTCTAGCTTGTTGATAAAGTTTATCATTTAATTCATTGATATGGCTAGGAGTTCCTACATTTTTATTGAGTAGTCCACTATAAAATCTGTACCCAATAGAAGCAGCTTGTGGAGATGGATTTACTTTTCCACCTTTTTGCACCCAAGGAATTAAGCTCTTCTGCCAATCCTGTTCTGCTTGGGTTTGTTCTGGAGTAAGAGGGGTTTGAGATATATCGCTATTTTTGTTGTTTTTGGCTTCTTCTTCCATAGCTTGTTCAAGAGCATTACCCCACTCATCAGTGATCCCTGTTCCAAATTGTTTGTCATTTTCTTGGATGGCTGTTTGCGTTTTTTGATCAAACTCTTGGTGTTCTGCATCTAAATCTTGAGATTCCTCATCTGGATTTTGTTCGTCGCCAATTGCTACTTGGGTTTTCTTATCTTTCCTTGCTTTTATAGCAGAAAGCCTAGCTTGTAATCTTGCTTTAGCTTGTGGGTCATTAGCAACATCTGGCATTGTGCCAGAAACTTCTTCAATTTGTTCAGCTTGTTGAGCTTTAGGTATTTCTTCTTGTTGCTGAGATTGTACTTGACCTAACGCTTCTTCTGGGGTAAGAGATGTAGCTGTTGGAACTTCTTCTACATTCTCAACACTTTGATTATCAGCATCTTGCTTAATAGGTTGAGTGTTTCTAGATGGGGTTTGCAGAGATTCTTTAGCTGCTGTTACTTCTTGTATCAATTGGCCTTGGGTTTTTCTTTTATTTTCTAATTCAGAAGAAACAGCATCCATTGCTGTTTTTTTATCTTCTGAAAGAGATTCTGAATTCTTCAACAATTCAATATTTTGTTGTAGTTGTGCTGTTTCTGGTGCTGGTGAATCAACAACTTGTTCTTCTTCAGGGGGAACAGTTCCTGGACTCATATCAACTTCAAAAATAGAAGAAGCTTTTGTTCTCCAAGTCATGGATTTCTGACCTAACACAGCTTTTTTCAATCTACCTAACAATTGTCGTAATTTGTTGTTTTGCGCGTCTAATTTATTCCAAATGGTTTCAACTGTTTGAAGAATCTGTTCCTTCTGCTCTGGTGGTAAGTTTGGATTGTTCAATTTGAAGAGATCTCTTCTGGTCTTATACACTTCTTGGTTTGTTTTACTATGAGTAGATCTTACTTCTTCAAACTCATCATCAAATCCAGCGAGAGCTTCTTGTCTAGCTTGTTCTACTTCTTCAGGAGTAGCTGATCGACTTGGACTTCTTTCCTGTTGCTCTCTTTGTTCCTGTGGTACAGCCTGTTCCAACTTTCTACGAGATATTTCTCTATATGTGTCTTCACGTTCAGGAAATGCTTGTTCTTCTATTTCTTGTTCTGATACAGTTTCAGGAGCTAGTTCACTTGTATCTGCTCCAGGTGGAGAAACAATTCTTCCACCCTCAAATAAAGATTCTTCATCTTCTGGCACATACGATGGTGTATATGCTCCGGTCTTAGATGAATCTACATCTTCCAGTGGTTCAAATGGGCTTTTACCAATTTTACGTGGAGTTTCAGTAAGAGCTTGGCTAATTTGTTCTTGAGCAGCAGTTTGTTTTCTTTTATTAGTTTCTTCTCTTGTTAATGTACGCTCATCAATAGCTTCTTCTGGATCATAGTCTGGCATTTTAACAGGTTGTGGTGCAGAAGCATATTGTGGACCAGACACAGGTTTTGCAGCATTAGGCATAATCTGTGTGTTAGAAACTTGTTTTGGCAGAACTCTGTGAACAGGCTTAGGAGCTTCTGGTTTTTTATAAACGGGCTTAGGGCTTAAAACGGTTTTAGGACCGTCTACAGAATGTTTAACACTTACCGGGATTGATTTTAAACCCGCGTTATTAAGCGTTTTAGTCTTAGTTATTTCAATCCATGTATCCCCCTCTGGTTTTCCACCTTCATTATGCCAAACTATGTTTGTTTCATCTCCTAATGCTCTAACCAATCCATGTTTCAACATTTCTTCAGCTTTGCCATTGTTCCAATCTGCCATATCCACTATTGTTAGATGTGGAGATTCTTTCAACATCCATATTGATATACCATCCCAATCTTCGTCTGAAATTTCATCCACTACCTTTTGGATTTTATCTTTCACATCAGATTGAGAATCATAAGATTTATTAGCCCAACCAAACAAAGAAAGCTGTATCTGTTCCTTTTCTCCATCTGGAGAATTGTATTCGACAGATTCAATAATTACTGGTTGGTGCAAAAATGGTGGTTTTGGTATCATTAGTAATAATCAAATCCTATAAATTCATTAAATAATTTCTGAGCTTCTATTTTAGAACTTTGTGTAATTTGTTCTAATCTTCTAACTACATCATCTGGATTAGTGTAAGCCGTTCTATCACCTTTTTTCTCACCTTTTGGTGGTAGCGATACTCCCTTTTCAACTAATTTCTCAACTTGTTTCATTTTACCTTCCCTAGCTAGTTTTTGTATTCTGTCGCCCAACCTTTCCTCTTCTTTTTTAAGTCTAATTTTATCTTTCTTCCTTTCCAACTTAGTTGGATCTAATTCCAATTGTTGTCCTAATCTCAACCCTCTCTCATCTGGTTTTAAATTTGCTTCTCGAACAGGGCTGTATTCTGAAAATGTAAAATCACCACCTCTTCTGGAACGAACAAACTTAATAGTTCCAGTTGGAGTTGGGATTTCTAAATACCCATAAGTAGTTTTTCCTGTGCTTCCATCTTCATTAGTATAGAATCTATTCTTTTCATATACAATAGGTTTGCCAACTTCTCTTGGTCCTGTACTTGATGTTGGTTCTTTGGGTCTAGTTATTTCTGGTCTTGGTGGTGGTTTCTCGATCTTTCTTTCAAATACTTTTGGAGTTTCAATCTTTTCCCCTTCTCCACCAGCAGCTGCAGCTTTTCTTGCAGCTGCTCTCTCCCTAAATTTAGCCATCAAAGTGTTAGCTGTGCTGGGAGTAGATTCATTAGGGGATCTAGGAGTTGGAGCCACTTCTGGTTGAACTTCTGGAGATTGTGGTTTTTCTGCTTCTCCAGTTACTGGAGATTCCAACGGTTCAACAGTTTCAGTTTCTAATATATCTTCTGTTGGTGGTTCTGGATCAGATCCTAACGCTTTTTCAAATGAATCTACAGGAACCATATCGGTATGTAGTCCACTAGGTCCACCAATATTGGATCGTTTACAAGGTTTTTCTTTGTAAACTCCCTTGATGCCTAGTTTTTTAGCAAGAGATTTGATGTCCCTACCAAATCCGGCAAATGGACTTTGGAATGATTTAATAGATATCATATTTTCACCTATAATGGCCAATTATAATCGTCATCATCTTCACCCTCGTCTTCGTCCTCTTCGTCATCTTCAGGAATCATTTGTCATCACTAGTATATATGAAACTAAACTGTGGATCAATATATGCAATTGTTACATGCGGCTTATAATCTGGATACCATTTGTCATTACATGGGACTGATTTAGATATTTCATGATATATGGAATGTAATTGTGGAGAATATACATCAATCTTTAATGGTACTCCATCATCTCCTTCATCAAATATAGATATATCACCCAATTTAATCTGTATTGGACCAGTTTTAGCTAATATCATCTTAATGGTTTGCATATCTTCTTCTGAAGGATTATCAAAACCATATTTCAAAGTTATATGTGGATTGAATTCTCTCCCACCTTTACCCAAATGACAATCCAATACATTTTCTATTGACCAATCAGTTATTTGTTTTTTAATATCAGCAGGTAATTCTGCTATCAAGCAACCATATTTATGGTCGCCAAGTGATTTACCACTATTAATCAAAAATGAAAGTAAATTACCTTCACCAACTCTTCTTCCAATAGCATCAATAGTTACATTTGTAACAACATTATATTCACCAAGTTTTCTACCTAGTGAATCTCTAATCATCTGTATATTACGAGTTGGTGATGATATTTCAGCTAATTTACGACCAAGAGCATCTCTCAAAATATGTGGAGTTATGAAATTCTTATACCTAGTAGGCATATAATTTCTAGGGATCAGATCTGGTGAATCTATTGGAGGATGTGTAGGAGGATCTCTGTCGTAAGGTATTTGATCCATACCAAACACATTTCCTGTCCTTGGTCCATGGCGGTATTCATTCATATAAGGAAATCTAGGCTCTTTATTTGGTTTAGTATATACACCAAATGGAGAAGGAGCTATTCTAGAAATTTTGAGTTCTGCTGCTCGTTCTCTTTGTTTGCGATGTTGGTTTAGAGACTTATTCATTCCTTCTGTAATAGCTTCTTTTTGGGCTTTAGACATTCCTTGTGGTTTAAATTTTTGTGTTTCTTTTGAAACAGTGGCTCCTAGGGTTTGCATTTTTCCTCGAATGCATTCCATACAAAATCTTTCAATCATAGAATCTATAAGGATAAATTGAGCAGTGCTTATAGATTTTCCACCAAGTCTGTGCATTCTGTGGAGAGCTTGAAGTAAATCTGAGGCTCTCCATGGCAAAGTCAAAATGTACATTTTTCTTGGTTTACCACCGACTTTGTCTTGGAGATTAAGACTGGCAGACGCTTTAGCTATAGTTCCTATAAATATTCTGGCATTACCATTTTGGAATGCATCTATAGCATTTTCTTGTTGCTTAGTTGTACTTTGACCAGTTAATTGGACAATCTCTTCTTTTGGGACACCAGCAGCCAATAGACGTTTTACTATGCCTTCTATGCTTCTCTCAGCACTAGCAATCACATCTCCATCTGGAGCGTGTAATGTAGCTTTAACTCTATCTGTAAGAATTATGATTTTCTTATTCGGATCTTTTAAATCTTCTAATGTAAGTTCTACTGTTTTATCTAACTTGAAACCTTCCTGAATTCTTCGCATTGCCATAAGAGCAAGCATGGGATTTGATTTTTTCTTTTCATATGCTTCGATATCTTTTTTTCTTTTTCTTTTTAATTTCTTATTTTTATTTTCTTCTTCTTCTTTTGAATCAGCCAATTGATCTAAACTTAGTTTAATATTATCTAATTCACCATTTAAATTGGCTCTCTCTTGGTATGCTTCTTGCAAATTAACTTTTGGATTATTTCTTAATTCCATCGCAATTTGAATTAATCTTCCGTTTATTTCTTCCATTCTACTATGTAACTCAGATTCTTCTGTAGACATCTCTTCTAATCTAAGTTTGCTTTCCTCTAACTCTGAATTTTCCTCTTCTTCAGGATTCTCTCCCATTGCCTGTTCCCTAATGGCTTCAAAAATAGCTTTTTGCTCATCAGTCAAATCCATCCAATATGGTTCCTGCATGACAAGATTGTCCATAGCTAGTTGTCTAGAAACAATAAGACCTTGTTGGGTCTTGCGATTCATAAAATCTTCTAGATACTTAGAAGCTTTTTCTTTGTTAGACTCTCCTTTAGGAAATTTCCAATCTTTACTACTCTTGTCATAAACAAATCCACCTTTTTCAAAAAATTCTTCAGGCGATACACCATCAAAAAACACTCCATTTTTATCCATGCTTGCCATATGATTGATATAATCAGCAATACATGCAGTTGAAGGCATATACATACCGCATTTTTCCCTAATTCTTGCGCCAATGTGAGATCTTTTTGATTCATCCTCACTTTTATGTGTATTTCTTAAATAGTGCGCTTCATCTGGAATGAATGCCGTATTTTTATCAACATTTGGTTCTAGTGTTTCAAGATTCTCATATGTAGAAATATTGATTCCATCAACTAATTTATCTGTAGCCAAATGAAGAGTGATCCCCATTCTAGCTGCAGCTTCAGCATAAGTGCTTCCTCCTTTACCCCCATCATTTGTTTGGCCACCAATAGTGCCTTTTTGCCAATCTGGATTGAGGTTTTGAGCAGGTGAAATCAAAAGAACTTTCATACCTTGTTCAACCAATGCAACACCTGTCGCAAGTTCTACGTATGATTTTCCAGTTCCAGGACCATTTGCAAGAACAAACATGCCATGTTTTCTTAATGCTTCGATAGCTTTAGCAGTATCGTTTAACTGTCCTTTTTCTTCCATTAAGTAAGGTCGTACAGACTCTGGAACCAAGCTGGTATCTCCGGGTTCTGAGTATTCTGCTCTGGCAAGGATGAGTTTGCTTTCTTGGAACGGTGTATCATTTCTAACATTTCCACCATTAACATCTCCGACAGGTCGAAGCTGCTCGTCTGTTGGTTGGATTCTTGATTCTGTTCTTCCAAATTCTCTATCTGTTGAAAGTCCTTCTTCTGTATCTTCGGTGGATTCAGTGGATTCATTTTCAATTTCCTCTATTTCTTGTAATGATGGGTGGACTTCAATTTGTTCTAACTCTGGTTCTTCCTCAATTTCCTCGTTAACTTCTAAATCAGCTTCTGTTCCAAGTCTATCCAATTTGGTAAACAAATCATCATTATCATATCCGTAATCTGGATCTTCATCCGTTACTGCAACATTTTCACTAGAATTAAAACTACTTTCCTCATAAGAATTTTGAGGAATAGTAGGTTTTGGTTTTGGTGGGGGGACAGTCTGCGGATTTAATTTTGGCTTAGCAACTGCAATAGCAGTTTGTTTTGGCCTGTTAATTTGAGTTTGAGAAGGTTTAGCTGGAGACTGGGGAGTTGGTTGAATATTGGCAACAGCCTTAATATTGAATGCTAGGCTTTTTTTCTTATAATTTTCAAATGGAGATGCAGGAACCATCATTTGTTAAAAGTTCCATATATGAAAAAACAATCGCCGGGGATGGTCCCCGTCAAGACCATTCGCCCGGCGACCGGAGGAGGAGTTGCGTTACAATAAGCTAAGTATTATGGTCCTACGTAAGCCTGATTGCCCAAAGTCCAAGTGCAAGAGAAACCAGGAGCGCCAGAAGCAGCAGAAACAGATAAACCATTGGTGAATGGGAAACCGTTAGTGTGCTGAGCAGGGCTGTTACCCATCAAACCAGAAATTGGAGGAGGTACAGCAGCTAGTACGCCAACAACTGGATAACCGCTTAAAGCAAATGAGCTTACACCAGAAAGTGCAGCAAGATTACTATCGTAGAAAATAACTGGAGATAAGCCAGAAGAACTTACCTGGTGAGCAAAAATAAGATTTAATCTACCAGGACCAGATACGATACAAGCATGACCACCAACTGTTGCAGCATTAACCGCAGGATTAACGGAACCTGAACCCAACCCCAATAACCCACCAGAATAGCAAGAGTAGGTATATTGACCACCCTGGTTAAAGGCCATTGCGCCATCATTGATGTTACCAGAAGCATTAACAGCTCCCAGCATACGGATAGGACTACGAGTATTTACTGACATTTGTTTTAAAACCCTTCATTGTACAACTAGTTCACGTAGCGCAAAACTGCGTACTCACATGAAAGGTAAGCTTGTACCAACTTACCTCAACTAATTGTAATTTAAGTGAAGGGATTATGCAAAACAAGATTTTGACTAAAAAATGACTAACTAAGTAGGCTGATGTTCTGATGGAGTAGGAGGTTCAACTTGAAGCCCACTACCGGGACATATGTTATATGGACCCACAATAGTTTCTGGACCATGTGTAAGTAAACATCCGGTTTCTGGATCAACTACAATAGTCCAACCACATTTAGGACAAGTGCGCATAACTACCTCAAGTTAAGTTAGAGATCATCACCATTTTCTCCTACAGCCTCACCACGAAATATGTATTTGTGTTCATGGCCTACCATAGAACCAATGTGATTATATTTTTCAAACACAACTCTGATATAACATGAGGATCTATCCCAATCCTCTACACAATCAGAATGTCCACAGTCATCAATACCCAGCATCGAAACTGCCATTGTATAAGCTTCATCACATGCTTTATCAAAATTTGATTCTCTGCGGCTAATTACAATTTGTTTACTCATCAAAATCTTTTCTGCCATAATACTCTCCATAAAAAATGCCCTGGAGGAAGTATCCGTTCCCCCAGGGCTATGATCATATTGTAAATGATTGAGTTCGCTTTCGGGTTATCCCTGACTCACTTTTTCCGGTCGCGAGGGAATTAGTCGTTACACCAAACAATAATGCCATTATACGACCCCTGCTAAAAGGCAACCCGTTTAACGTGGGAGGGCTAGAGCACGGAGGATTTATTGTAAGAACGTTCCCTCATCGTTCAGAGCAGGGGGTGGGAATTGAACCCACATTATTTGGGAAAGTTAATCCTCGCAGTCGATTGAGTTTATTTGAACTCGATTGTCTAAATCTTCAGCAATAATCTAAAGTCTATGACCAGGATACTGCCTCTGCTACTTGGGCTACCCCGCCAAACAATAATTATCAAAAAGTAGCGGGGGAAGGTTTTGCACCTTCACTGTCATATCCTATTGTCTTCTAACTCTAATCGTAAGTCTAAGTCTAGCTGTAATTTATTACTTGCCGAATACATACTTCAACAGTTTCTTTCCTACTTGGGTTGGCTCAACTTCCTCCAAATTAGCCTCCTCTCTAGCTTTAAGAATTGCTTCCAATAAACGTCGTACACGATCTAACATTTGATTCTTTTCTTTAGTAGAAACCGCACCACTATACTTGATAGTAGACCAAGTTCCTACAATCTGGTCATCAGTAACTTCTTTAACTTGAGCTGGATGCTCTTCAGTTGCTTTTACAACTTCTACGAATTTAGTGACCTTCTTGGTTCGTTCAGCTTCTTTAGCTCTGGTAGCATAAAGATCTTGAGCTGCGTCATGATCCCAAACCTCAGCTGGATCAAGAGTTGGAAGTTTGGTAATAAAAGTCTCAAGATCAGTAAGTTGATGGTGCAGCCACAACAAATGTGTTACAGGAACCCTTTCAGCCAATATTTCATCATTTATCTTGATATCTGCTACTGCCTTACAATTACCCCAATCCTGAGTAGCCACAGTATCAATCATATCTACCATAGTTTTTGACACTTTTTCCAACATTTCACCAACTCTGGCTTGAACCCGTTTGGATTCTCCAGCCAGCTTATCCCCATTAACCTCATCTTTGGGACGATAAGTCTTTTCAATACCATCAAATAATGCTGGTTTCTGAATAAAATGATAACATTCAGTAATAGTCTCAGTATGAGACTTCTTCTTACCAGCAGCTGCGGCAACGACTTGATTCAATTTTGGATTCTTCATAGTTTTCTCCTCTTAACTATTATCTAATCTAAAATCTGAACACAACTTGAAATTACAAATTGATTTTATTAGACCTAATAAGTTCGGTTAAGGTATTATAATCAGCCTTCCTAATCAGTTTAAGGAGCCTCCTAAGCTTGACAAATTCCCGCCCGCTAATTCGCCCGCGTTTTTGCCATTTCATTATTTGACAACCTCCTCAGATTCTTCTAGTAAAGCATTACACCAAAATCTCTGTTGTTCTAATTTTGATTTCAATTCAACAGACTTCTCAGTTTTAACTAGATCAGTATATGGTTCAGATCTCCATTTACTCAAATCCTGATGAATTAAATAAGCTTCCTGTCCTAGTTCTATTATACGTTCTATTGCAAGAATTTGGAGTTTATTCATAGGTATAATTAATCAAATTAATCAAATTTTGAATTTCTTTGCTGTTATTGTCAGCATAAGAAAATGCTTCTCGCAATTCATTTAGATTTAAATGAGGATACTCATTAAGAATTTGAATTTCACTACAACCAGCTTGACGTAAGATTTCTAACATCCAAACAGGAATACGAGTACCATCAACTCTAGCATCTCCACCACAAATTCCTTCAGTTTTGATTATCATCTCTTAAATCTTTTTCTACCATTCCTTCGACCACAATTTGGACATTTGTCATAATGATGAACAATTACTTTATCACAAATGCACCAACCCTTACCGCCTTTTGGTTTTAGTTTTTTATCTCTGTTGGATAAGTGCTCATCTTTCATACGGGATGCTAGAGAATTGAACTCTAACCGTAATGTTTCAACGGTCCTAGCCTCGAACTAGGTGCGACAAACCAGTATTCGCCTACATCCCAAAGCGGAAACTATGAGATTCGAACTCATACCGTCAATTAAGACGGCCAGATTAGCAATCTGGTGCAACGCTCCAACTTTGCCGAGTTTCCATTCATTTCCATGGTGGCCAACGTACATTCTTAAGATCATCAGATTTAAGTTCTTTCAACAATTCTTTAATTTCTTCTGGTAGTTGTTGAAATGATTCACCTGGTTTCAAATTTCTCCAAGACCATTTCTTGGGTCCATCAGGGTAGTCAGATGGGGTTAAAAATATACCTTCAGCCAATTCAATCATTTTATCTTTTGCAGTCATAATAACCTCAAGCGGAAGGTGTGAAATTCGAATTCACTCCACTTGTTAAAGTGGCTGCGCTTCCAACGCAGTGCGACGCAACCTTCTTCGCCGACCTTCCTCATCCTAATTATGATGAACCCCAAATATTGGTTTGATATTCCCACAAATCTGGCTGTTGGAAGAATTCATCCACTTCTTCAGTCGTCAGGGAACCATCAGTAACTAAACCGCTATAAATTGTGTTGCCATTTATAAAACCAACACGAATTGTACCATCTTCGTTTGCAAAAATTGTCCCATAAACAACTAATGCGTGGTCAACTCCAGGAGCATCTGGCCATCCATCACCATCAAAATCAGGTCCTGGTTCATACGCATTCATATCAGCCAACCAGCCAAATGGCGCTAACGAAGGAACTAATCCAGTTGGAGCAGGAGGATTTGTCAAATTCACCACCTCTTGCCATGGTGTCCAATTTGCACCATGATCAAAAGTTGTAACACTCCACAAACTACCCACAGCAACTTGGTATACTGTTACAGAATTACCTGTAATAGCAATTCCAACACTCTCAGCATATGGAAGTGTAAATCTTTGAAGCGTCATCTGGAATGGATTCATTGGAGAATCCACAGCATAACTAGAGCTAAACACACTCCACTCACCTGCTCCTACAAACTCAGGCCATTGGAAAGGAACAGTCCACATATCTGGCTGAGTCATTGCAGCACTAATGGACCAATATTCTTTACCCTCTGTCCAAGGCCAAGTTAGATCACCACTCCAAGCCCATCCTCCAGGAGGAGGCATGGTTACCCAAGGAACTGGATTGCCTTGCTCAATTGGACCATACTCAATAAGACTTCCAATTGTACCAAGATCTGCTGGAGCATTTAACACACATCTGGCTTCTAACTCTTCAACAATAGGCTTCATAATTGAACCTTTAAGAAATAGTTTCTATATCCATCATAACTAACTTAGAAAATTTATCCTTACCAAAATCTTTCATATTATCCAACAATTGACCCAACAAGATATCCTGATGACCAGATTGTGATTTGAGAGATTCAGGATCTTTTGATCCTAATTGGAATAACTGGTGTCTAGCATTTTGTAGATAAGCAAGAGCATCAGCTGCTATTTTAATTCCTTTTGCAGACATATTATGCCTTACTTTTCATTTTATCTAACTTAGTTGTCAAATTTTTAAGAGCATGACTAGGAGATTCACCCAAAGAATCAGTATGAAACTCATTAAACCAATCAGCTATGGCTACCCATTTAGAAGAATGACCAATACGTCCTACGTATACAGCTGCTATTCCCCCGCCATCCACTATCGAACTACCATCTAATGCAGCTGCTGCACTCAAACAATCATCAAACTCTTCTTCAGTAAACATCAAACATCCTTAAAATATGGGTTTTCATCTGGTTTTAATATTAGAAGATGATCAATCTCCATTTAATTTTACCAGAAGATAGCTAGGATACTACCCCAAACCTTCATTCTCCATTACAGAGACGTACGCAACTCTTATAACAGAATAGCTAAAAGCGCCACACCAGAATCGGACTGGTCTCTCTAGCTTGGAAGGCTAGGGCACAACCACTATACCAGTGGCGCATTATTAGACTTACGATACAAAAACTTACAAGACTCACTACAATATTTACTTCTCCAAGCAACAAACTGTCTTACTTTATATAGCGCAGAACAATAAATACATACTTTATTAATAAAAGGCGATTTCATCACATTGTTTTTGACTTTTCTGATACAATGTCTTTTATAAGGAGGAAGTTCCAACAAGTTTTCAGAAGTAAATCTCCATCTAAATCCTCCAGATTCTCTCATTTTTCCCTTACAACAAGCCATCACACCACCAATTCCCAATTGTCTATAAACTTCTTTAGAAGAAGGCCAATCTTTGATATGTTTTCCTTCAAAGGAATATTGGGAAACTGGAGTGCTCTTTGTTTTTCTAATCTTATCTCTCATATCTTGAGAGACATTTCTTTCTTTAAGCAATGCTCTAACATTATCAATCCATTCTGGCGGTTGTTTTTTTGTAATTCCCTTATTAGCATTGCTTATTTTTTCTCTAGTCGCAGGAGAACAAACAACTCCTAATGTGTTACCAGCTTTAGGTGCAATATTGAAAAATGGTTTAAGTTCATCCATATAATATTGCTCCCGTCTAATCAAATCCTCCTTTTTACAAAATTCCAAAATATCAAATCTTAAACAATCAATTCCATATTTGTTAACAAAATTCTGTAATCTCTTATTTGGATGACTTCCTCTACACAAATCTTTTTTGTGTCCATTAAACCTTTTTCCTAATCTAGTAGCACTTCCAACATAACATCTGGAATCTATAGTCGAACACATAACATAAATTCCAGATGTCATGTTGAATTTAGTGCCAAACCATTTTTTCATTTCAATTTAAGCATTGTTCAGATGCTGCTATATACTTCAAAAACCCTTCTGACCAAGAGGAAACTTCAGCAGTCCACACTCCCTTGTAATTGATACCATGCTGATGGTTGGAAACATCCACAATATAATTGTACTTTCCAAAAGGATTAGGCTTACGACTGTTTTCCCAATCACAATCCTGACTATCGGAAAATACAACAATACGATCAGGAGTTTCTTTTTCGTGTTCCTTCACATACTCCAAAGCTTGACGAGTGAAGATACCACCTCCGCCAAGTCTATGCTGGGCTTCCAAAATCTTTTCAGACAAAGCAAATCCACGAAGAGGATTAATCTTCGCAGTTTGATGCTTACGATAACTATCGCTTCCTGCAGTTGCATAAACACTGATATGTTCACACATTTCAGCTGCTAATACAGTCATAGCAGCTGCTGCTTCCATTCTATTAAATTCACTCTTGCCAGACATTGGGGCACCCATAGAGCCTGAAACGTCTACAATGAAAATTGTAAACCCAGGAAGTTTGGGAAAACCCTTGCACGAAGACAACATTGCTGTTTCTATTTCTCGACTGAACTCAGGCATGTATTTTTGCGCCTTTATAAAATCTATTGGCACAGTCATTGCCTTTTCCCAAGAAGGATCAAGAAAAGACCTTCTGAGTTTTTTCATATGTTCCGAAGAAACACCTGCTTCTTTGATGTTTCTCAGATTCTTTAAAATAGCAAAATGATTTCTGACAGTCATGCTACTTCCTCCCCATAAAATTCTTCTTTTCTAAACTTTTCAATTTCAGCTAAATATTCCCAAGGAAATGTAAAATTATAGATTGAATCAGCATTCACTTCATCTTCCCAAAGAACTAAACAATCCCATCCAACATCTTTATATTGTTTTATTAAATCATTCGGATCTTCATCTTTATGCCAATATCTACCAAACACTTCAATAACTTTATTCAACTCAAAACTTGTAAAATCTGGGTTTTTCCTCTTGTCATTCAAAAAATCAATCCAGAAGCTTCTGGATCCAGTATACTCATACGGAGAATACTGCCCAAACAAATAACCAAGCAGTTTTTCTACTTTTATTTCAGGCTTGGTCTTTCTTAAAATTGAACAAAACCTTAATGCCCTTTTAGATGTACATTTTCTACAAAGTTTACAACGATTTTCTTTTTTATTCCTCCCACATTCTACACAATTAGCATAGTATGGAAATCGTCTACCTCTTTTAATTGCAGCAATTCTATGCTTCTCTTTAGTTTCATCGCTTACAAAATGGCCAATATTAGAAACTCTCAGTTTGTTCGCAGCAGAAGCAATACTTTTATGAGTATATTTAGTTAGACCCTTGTTCCAAGACGCTCTACCAATTGCAGAATCTGACATTAACTTTCTAGCTGATAATTGCTGAAGGGATTCTTTATGAGATCTCAATATAACTCCGGCTTCTACTAGCCTATTCTTTAACGTCCCTGTCCAAACATTGTACTTCTCTGCTAGTTGCATTATAGAAATACCTTGTAAGTATAAGGAAACTATTTCAGCAATTGGCAATTCTTTTCTGTTCATTAATCTACCCACATATCAATTATTTTCTCCCAAGCTTGGGTCTTGCTCAAACCATTTTCTTTTGCTCCAGAGAGAATCACTTCCCAGGTGTCAGCTGGTGGTAACTTGTTCTCTGCCAACTGCTTCCACAAAGTGACTTGATCCTGGTTTGGCTTTGGATGGCTAAGAAACATAACATCCCGCAGCTTAATTTCCTTGCTATCCTTGTCCCACTTGGACAACTGGTACTGATTAAACTTATTGAATGCAATAGCCAATCCCTTCTTTACCTGTGCGCTCAAAGTCTTCTTTGGCTTACCATCCTTGTCCTTATTGTCCTTCCAGTACAAAGACAAGAACTCAGACAATTCATCAGGACGATGGATTACCTTAGCCAAAGTATGAGCAGTGTAAGAAGTATCCTTATGGCGAGCAAGTTCCCGAGCCAACAGCAAGGGAACATGACGTAATTTCTGCTCGAAACGAGCTTCAACTGCAATACTAGATACCACACTAGCTGGCAACTTATGTATCAAACTGCGAATGCTGTCTACGACCTTCTCACCATCCAAATACGCAATATCTTCCCAAAGTAAACAAGCCATTACCAATCTACGAAGCTGCTGTTCTTCAGGCTGTCTTGCAGCCTTTGGACCATATCCACCGGCAAGACGCTCAGTTTCGTAAGTGTTAATACCAGTAACTTTCTTGTTAGTAGCCGCCATTGTTTCCTCCTTCAAAGGAAATTCAAGGAAATAAAAAAATGACTTGGGAACAAATCGACAACAGGCTTTTCATTACAAGTGAAGTAACTGTTGTCTACGCCACAAGTCAAGATTAAAGTGGTAGGAAAAAGCGAAATAGGTGTCTTGCTACCGCTGCCTCTGCTTTTGGGCTACCTCCCGATAAGTCGGGAGGGTTGGATTTGAACCAACACTTTGGCGGTTCCTATGAAGTATCCCATCTCTACGCCATACCACTCAGTGGACCCGAAGGGAATTGAACCCTTCACAGGTTGCTTGCAAGGCATCCTCGCCCCCTTGGATCATGCGAGCCCACAAATAAGCAACGGGAAAAAGCGAAACCAGTAACGTAGCATCCTACCATTAGAAGACTATAGATTTCTCTATAGGTGGGACTCGAACCCACATCGCCTCATACCAATTGAGAAGTAACCGATCTCTACGCCACGCTGCTATTAGCCCATAGGGGAATCGAACCCCTATCTACTGGATGAAAGCCAGTTATCCTGACCGTTAGACGAACAGGCCAATTTTCTATTCTTATATTCTTCAATCAATCCTAAATTTTTCCATTTCTTCAACAATCTGACAATTTGGGTATGACTACAACCAAGAATCTTTGCAGCAACCCCTTTAGATCCCCATTTGTTAAAATCTATTTGGGACACTTTTTCATATAATGCAATCAATTCATTATCAGTAACCTTATTACTTCCCCCTCCTTTTTTACCTCCTTTTTTGTTTCTTTCAAACTTCTGATCTTCAGTAAGAGAAACAAGTGCCTTTTTAATATTAATTTTTGCGGCCTTTATAGATGCTTCTGAAATCTTCTTTTCACTAATATTATCTCGATAAGGAATAAATCTACAATTACCTATTTTGTAGTCCCCAACATCGTTGTATCTAGCTAAATGATACCCTGTATTGGACCAATCGTCTTCACAAATTTGGGCTTCTTCTAACAAAGAACACAGTTCTGTAAACGTAAGATAAAATCCAATACCCTCTTTAGCAGCATTATTCTTTTTATTCAGAAACTTATGATACAAGTTTGCCATAAAGTCTGACTGGCTGGATTTGAACCAGCGCTCCCGTGCTTCCAACGCACGTATGTTGACCAGGCTACACCACAGTCAGATAACTTCCGGGAACAAACGTTTACGAGTTGGGATCATTAACAGTGATGTACTCGTAATCTCCACCACGGAAGTAGTCTCGGCGGCTGGATTTGAACCAGCGATCTTCAGCTTATGAGGCTGACGAGTTAACCACTTCTCCACGCCGAAATAAGATAACGGGAACAAAGCGAACAAGGTGTTTTCGCCATATGAAGTAACCCTGTTCTACACCACGTTATCTATTCCTCGGTGCCAGAGTCGAACTGGCTCAACCGTCCCAAGGCTATAATTATTATAGCGGTTCTATTTTGATTAGAAAACCCTAAAATAATGAAAAACTTAAAATTCCTTTCCGCTAATAACTAGACGTTGGCCGTTTAAAAAGGTTTTCTGAAATTTAAATTCCAAGTTTCTTAAAAACATTGTAAACATTATTATGGGAATTACAATCATTCCAATAAGTAATACTACGATGCCCAACTTCTTTACAAACTTTATCAATTATCTTATCAATCTCATCTTGGGTCTTGTACACTTTTATTATTGCGCCCATGCCACACCAACAAATAGCATCTTCATTTCTACATCCAGTTGGGTTCAATTTACTATTCAATGCCATATATTGTTTACACCATCTGTTTGGGTCTTCTAATAATTCATATACAGTTTTGTATTCAGTCATTAGTAACAACTCCCACTACAAGTATCACTAAGATCCCAACCCTCTTGAATACACCATTGCTTAGAGGCTTCAGCATCTTCCTTAGCCCATTGATACAATAATTCAGCTTTCTCTGGATCACCAATTCCATACATTTTATAACAAGCTGAGCAAAGAGCTTGAAACAACTCTACTCCTTCACAACCAGTACCATAATAAGTCAAATCCTCTAATCTTTCAGACATGCTTCTATTATCTTTTTCTTTCTTTTCTTTAGCTGTCACAGGCTTTGGTAGGATTCTAGATGCTATATCAGCCATTATTTCAGCTGTATTGTGAGGAGGATCTAAGTCATCTTCATCAATTGGAAGACCATGTTCATCTTCTTTGTATTCTACGTCCTTATATAACTCTGGCCATCTCTTCTTACAATTCTTCACATCAGCTTTATAATCATTACCATATGCCTGTTTGGTATCTGTATTCCAAGTATTTCCCTTTTCTGGGATATATCCTCTTAACTGTTTACCATCCCAATAAATAATGAAGAATATTGGATGTTCCCAATCCCCACCAGCCGTAATTCCCAAATACACCATTCCATTATTTGGAAGAGTGTTGTATCCTACAAGACCCTTACCAGGACCATAACCAACTCCATATGATCCATCTTCTAAATTTTCAGTATCAAACTGAACTTTAGACAAATCTTTTTCTACTTGTGGAGTCAAGTCCTTTAGATGACTTTTGTACTTTTCTTTGGCTTCTTCAACCTTTTTCCGAAGACCATCGGGAGAAATCTCACCAAAATATCTTGGCATTCTAGAACTCCTTTAACATTACCTCTGAACTGATCTTCACATAGTGACAAGGGGTTTCAACCCAGGAACCACAGTTGATAAACCTTACTCCATTGATTTCCCTATCTTCGTGATAGTGAGTGTGTCCAGTTATCACACCATTACAACCTTTTTCCAAAGCATATTTTGTAGCTTGTTGTTCAACAAATTTAATTACACCGCCCAGATGCTTGACCTTCTTTTTTAACCACTTAGCTGTTTTCTTATTCAACTTTTGTGCAGCTTGATAACACCAATCAGCGGCATCTGTTATTATAGGAAAATTTAATGTTGGATCAAATCTATCACCATGTAACACCAAATATCTGCCAAAATCACCTTCAATTATTGTCTCATCAACAAATGCAGTCCCAATTATTTTAGGAAGGATATCAAACGTGTTTTTAGATTCACCCTTTTTAGTTTGGTTATCATGATTGCCTTTAACCAAAACCGCCCTACCATCTGATCCTAATTCACTAAGCTTTTCTAACACTAACCAGTGATGTTTCTTAAATCTCTTGAAATTCAAATTATCAATTGTATCACCATTCAAAATCAATCTATCAAAATCAGTAGTTAGTATTTCTTGTATTTTATCAGTTTGACTATTATTTGCACCCAAATGAAGATCACTAATGATCAGTGTTTTCATTTTGAATCTCGGAATAAAGTGGTAATACCTCCTATATTTGAATATGTTTGGGTTAAGAACAGGTTTAGATTTGGTTAAAATTCTTTATTGATTATGTAGTCCATTACTATCACTTGTGTGATAATACAAACCAAATTGTATGCCATCATTCCAAATACCAAATAACTATTGAAACCAAATACTATGTTTAAAATACTCCAAAACAAAATACTAAATGTTGCCCCGCCACCCAACACTCCTTCATACAAACAACCAAAAGTTATATGTAGTTTGGTTTTGTGATTCAATTTTCTTCCAGTTCATATTGCTGTTCTAACAATTCCCACACTTCATCATGACAATGACATTTACAGCTGTCAGCTAAACATAGTTCTCTGGGATCTTCCTGGTGGCATTTCATACAATATGCGCCTGGCCACCCCGACCACCAATGATTTCCTGAACCCTCACCATGTAATGATCCAGGAGTTGGACAAAACAAATCCAATCCACAATGACAAGTTGTAATACAAGGTTTCATATTTTTCTCCAGTCCTGCTGTTGGAACTCGAATCCAAATTCCAGGAGCCACAATCCTGTGTCTTAACCATTTAGACGACAGCAGGCGTCAGTTATTCATCAAATATAAAAGCAACTTTACTTCTATTACGTTTCCTATATGGTAACCCCATTGCTTTACAATATTCAGTATTAGGGAGGTATACTTGTCTAAATACTGCTCGTTGATATTTGGTGATGTCTTCTCCATGAAACTTAGCACCTAACAAATCTTTCAATTCGCATTTAACTTTAACAATAACTTCATAATTGTCTTTCTCTCTCATTGCAATATCTTTAACCAAATATACATGAATTCCCTTATATATATCTTTCCTTGATGTACAAACATCTTTCATCCGTGAATTAGATTTGTTTACACCTGGTTTCCATTCATAGTAATCAAAATATGGCGAAGACAAACTAGCGCCGCTCTCCCACACCCCACCACGATATCTCCCACCTTCATCATATTTTCTCAACACTTTATATCCCCAAACAAACTTTTGCTTTATTCGGAGGAGTTTTTTAACGGCAACCGGATCATTTGTCATACACATTTATATTACTCCAAAATCATACCATTTTAACAATTTGACTACATCATCTCCATCAAGACTATCAAATCGTTCCCAAAACTCTTTATCTGTATACATTGGTTTTGGATTATTACATTCCAAATTAATCCCAGTATCTGGATCAAGCCATATATCCAATGGTCCTTTACATCTTCCACATTTAGGTCTTTTTCGTTCCATCTAACACCTCATTAGGGTCTCACCAGAAGAATGATGTATGTTATTTAAAGTAGCACTATCAGCATAGCTTGGGTCTATTTCATGGTGAAATACCATAGCTAAATGCTTTTTGATACAATCCATCTGCTCTGCATTCAAGAAATTTGCAGATGGTGAATTCTCCCGAATCTCAAAATAGCCCTGCAACCAATAACAAAATTCACGACTTGTCATATTTACCTCATTTATTCTGGTTTACATTTATCCATTTCAATTAAAAACTCTTCCTTCTTAGCTTCAACTTCCTCTTCTGGAACACCCATCATTTTAGCAAAATCTAACATCAAACAACCAAGTATTTCAGCCTGCTCATGTTGTTCAGAGTCAGAAGGAATATATGGAATTCTTTTATGCCAACAACGTCTTCTATTTTTTCTACAACATCTTATAGCAGCATCTATTTGACTGCGCTTACGCTTCTTCCGAAACTGCCTATCCATATACTTGTTTTCATAACGAAATAGTTCATTACATATTTTAATGGCTTGACGTAGTTTCATCTGTATCGTTTCAAATGTCCTGTTACTGGTTGTAGTTGTTCCGGCCAATGTGGTCCAATAGCTAAACAAACAAACGTGTTTGGTTTATTGTGTGAATACCCTGAATCTATAACTCTGTGATTAATCAATTTGTGTTTCTCAGCCTCCTTTTCAACTTCTAATAACTCTTCTAATGAATTTACAGCCAGTATTACAGCAGCCATTGATACTTGACCATGTTCCTCCAAACCCGGATCAAGTTCAGTTAGCCATTGTATTTCATCTTTGTTGGCGTGAAACTTTAAACCATGAACAACCCCTGTTATGCCAGATTCAGACACATCATCAAATTTATTTTCCCATAACTGTAATCTTGGCAATATAAACGACTTGCCAGCATGACACATCATAGCTCCGAACTTACCAGTAGGCATATTTAGATCTTTTCGACAAACAACAGCCATTTTCAAATAACGTTTGTTTTTTTCAGACTCTTCTAACGACATTATTATTCCTTTGGAGCAACTGGTTCAATTTTAGAAACAAATGCTTTTTCTATCTTCCAAGTTGGTGATCCATACTTACACCACCAATTTACTTCCTTCTTACCATTCTGGTTTTCAAGTTTATCATACACCCAAACTGGGCAATTAGCTCTTTGCCCACCATCCATTATTACATACCATTGTTTAGATCTACCAGAATTCCAAGTGTCAACTCCCCATCCATTAATGGTTTTCTTCTCCCAATAAAGTTCTGACTCGCCAGTAAATGTAAACAAATACAATCCTAACGTTAAAACGCCACCAAGGGACATCCAACCAATCCGTTTAAGCCAAATCATATTTCACCTAATCACCGCAATATCATTTTGTATTTCAACTGAATCAGCAAATCCCTGCATAACCAAAAACGGTTGTCTTTTATTTCGTTTGGTTTCACATGGAACCAAACATTTTACATCCCAACAAGCTATACACTTCCCTTTAAAATGAACTGTCATCCCTTTCGTATTCTTCCTGAAATGGTAGAAGAAACGACGTTGTTTCATTCATATTCTCACTTAACAGGACGAGTTGTATTTGGAAATGAACCTAACAAATCAATTTTGTCACTAATCGTGACTGAATTATCTTTATTCAACTCTACAACCTCCCATCTTTCTAAGAATTCAAGTTTTCCATCAACTAGTCCCAAAGCAATTACATCATCTTTTTCTCTAATAGATTCCCATTTAATTTCTTCCCAAAATCCATCTTTACTAATTCTAAATATCTGCCACTCTCTAGGAGACTCTTCCTCAACTTCGGCCCCTAAAGCTAGGCTTCCGGTTGTCAGAAGTGGTAGAGAGGCTCCCAGCGTCCGCAAAAAGGTTCTACGATTATTGTTCATAGTAAACTCCTAAGAATAAAAAACGGGAATATGGGCACTAGCTGTAGGTTGTCCGTTGTTCCGATTACAGTAGTTACCCATATTCCCAATATCACTTACTTGTTCTCAAACTCCTTGAGAATCTTCTGGGCTTCCATTCTACGCATTTCCTCTTGTTCTGCAATTTCATCAAGGTAGCTACCGTTCAAACTTGCTTCTACCTTGACTGCTCCACGGTTCTTATCAATTGCTCGCTTGATATTTTCTCTAGCTTCAGCAATACCGCCAGCATTCACACTTACATTAATACCAGACAGTGTCTCAGACAAATTCTTCTCAAGCTCACTAGTCTCCAACTCTGCGCCAAGCATAGCAGCTTCTCTGTCTAAATCTTTCAAAGAATTACCAATATGCTTAATCATGGTTTCATACTCGTCAAACTTAGCCTTGAGTTTATCTCTCTGGGCTACATTCTTAACTTCCTGCTTCCGTTCATGTGCTAAAGAAAGAGCAGCATCCTCAGCGCGTTGCTGATTGTTCAGATTTTGAGCAGAACGAATTCTAGCTTCATATACAGCCATCTGGCTTCTATTCTCACTAATCTGACGATCAAGCGTTTCTAAATCACCTTGAGCACTCTTTAACTTACGAACGTTTTCTGCCAACTTAGCAGCCTCTTCCTTTCTACGCAACTTCAAAACACCTACAGGATCAACACTACCTGCGGCGTCACCAAGATCACCCACTTTAATCCTTCCTAAATCTAAAATCTTCTTCAATGCTCCCTTATCCAAAAAGAACATAACAAAAGCAACAATAGCAAACCCAACAACCAACCCAATAGTTACAGTCAGTACAACACTCATCTCAAACTCCTTCTAAGAATGGTTAAATAATCGACAGTCTATCCTTACCAATCTGTTTACCAAGCCACATTTGGAACCTACCACTATCTTTGTCCATTTCTATAAACAAATATTCTTCAACATCTTGATCAGCTTCATCCTTTGTTATTCTAGAGTAATCCCAATACTCCATCTTAAAATCCTTACCTCCGCTACCCACAAACACAGTACAATTGTGGCTATTCTTTACATCACCAATCCTCCAATAAGTAGATTGCTCATCGTTATTATCGTGATCAGTAATAGTGAATTCAGAGCCACTTTTACATATCTCATGTACTTCTTCGTTGTACTCCAAATCTTCGATTCTTTTAAGAGCCAGAATTTGACCCTCTGGATATGCTCTTAGCTTAATTTCATATTCTAAAAAATAATCAGCAAACTTGTGTTCATTGCCATTAATTTTTCTTGTCAGTTCTTGTACTGACGTTACCACATACATCTTGTCGTCAAAATCAGAAAATTTGATTGTTACAAAGTTCTTGGGTCCCAATTCTAATGGATTGAATGGAACTCTTGGTTCTACTACTGGTTTAGGAGTAGTCAACCATTGCCACAATGTTTGTTTCATCTTAAATCCTATTTTAAAAGTGTGGGGTAGTTTGAACTACCCCACACTACTGTCCCGGCCCCAACAACTAATTAGTGACGCCATAAATAATCAATGACATTGCAAGAATAAAAGCGGAAATTACCATAGCAAGAGCAGTATTGCCCTTCTTCAATTCCTCGGTAAAACACATCTTACGAAACAACAACAAATCTAACAACTCATAACCAATTCCCAAAAGCCCCAATCCAACCATTGCAAATACTACACTAGTCATGGCAGCAGGACCAACCTGGTCCCAATTCAACATTGCAAACATTTCACAATCCTCCATTAATTAAAATCATCAAAATCAATCTCTAACACAAACATAGCCCAAATAACAACTCCAACGAGGAGTATTATCACAATAGACCAACAACAAAAACCACCCCAACCACCTGATTCATCATCTGATGAAGATGATTTAACTTCCTTATGAGGATTAATTGCAGCATCTACAAAATCATCATCATATTGCAAGTCTGGATCAATTCCGGCTGGTGTGTAATTTGGATCTTTCTTAACTCCCTCCTTTTCAAGCTTTCTGATTTTTGCTTCCAGTTCTGCATCCTTGCCAACCAATTGCTTATACCTTTCTGGGTCCATTTGATCTTTGTGATGGTATACCCATGTAGCTCTATCATTAGAAGATTTCTCCATTAACCACATAAAAAACCACATATTGAATGGGTCAGCAAAATTAGATCCTGGATTAAACAAAGGAGGTCGATTATAGTAATTCTTGTATATAGTGGTACTTCTAGTTTCCCTGGTTGAATATTTATGAGAATCCATATTTCTTATGGATTCAACTTTCTTGTCTTTTGGGTCGATATTAATAGTTTTACCACCACTATTGGTATAAGAAGGTTTTGGTGTAGTGCCCTTATTTAAAGATGCTTTATATGCTTCACGACTCTGAACAGTCCCTTGATCCCTTATTGCTTTCATATCTATAGTTACAGATTTAGGTTTAACACTTGGACTAACATTCCCCTTAGAAGGAGATGGAGAAGGCTTAACAACACTTCCACCACTAAACGATCTACCAGCTGCTGGTTTTGGTGCTACTGATGGTTTAGGAGCAACACTAGGCCTGGGGGTTATTGAAGGCCGAGGTGCTACACTTGGTCTGACAGAAGGTCTTGGTGGAGAGAAAGAAGATCTTCCACCACCACTAAAACTACGTCCACCACCCCCACCTTTACCTGCAAATACATCAACAGGTAATAGTAACAGAGCAGCTAGTGCCAACGAAATAAAACGCTTCATTTATCACTCCGAGGAGGAATTACACCATCATATTCACCAACTCTAGCAGCATCCCAAGCTTTTTGAGCTATCTTTTTAAACACATCTTCAGGCACTCCCCATTCTATAGACACCATGAATGCAACATTTTCTCCATTGTTCTTCCACCACTCTTCAAATTCATTCATAATATTCTCCAATATTTAGTAGCATTGGTGGGAGTTGCACCCACACTTCCTTTCGGAAACTGGTTCTTGAGACCAGCGCGTCTGCTATTCCGCCACAATGCCATACCAACAAACAGGAGGAGTTACTTCCTCAAGATCATCGGCTATTTTGTCCGACTTCTTCCCTTTTAGTCCGTTTGTTGTTTGTTTGGTTACTTCCTACCAACTACAAACTTGGTACCGTCCACAATTAACCAATGAAGAGTGCGGTGATCAACCTGGCGGATACGCTTGTAGGCTGGACCATCAACATCCATATCTTCCACCATACTATAACCACGCTTGGGATCAGAACTGATCAACTTGCCACGGAGTTCGCGGTTTTCAGTATCCTTAGTATCCCAACAAACAGTAAATGGCCGGTTAAAACTAACCATCAAACGATCAATACATTCGGTCTGATTAACCTTCTTTTCCTCAGTATACTGATCAGCGGAATACGCATTAACCACCAATTCCTTACCATCAACTCGGAAGCCTTCAGGCTTATCTACCCACTTTACACCCAACAAAGTACCCGACCTTTCAATCTGCTCAACAAAACCAGCATACACAAAATACATCAAATCATTCTTTTTGATCTTGGAAGGATCTACAGGATTCTTCTTAATCTCAACAACGTCATTCTCTTCTTTCTTAGCAGCAGCCATTTAAAACTCCTTTGATAAAATTACAAAACACTAAATCAATTTGTAGTTCTTATTGAAATCACTCAATGGAATAAAATTAGTACTCGGATTTTGAATATTTTTCACAGGTTTAGAACTAACAGCATCTGTTACATATCCATCAGACTTCTTAAGATTCTTCGTTACTTCCCTAACTTCTGCTCCCTTTGGAGGAGCATCTTTAGGTACAAATCTACTACCTATTTCTGGAAACTTATCTTCGGTCATGACATTACCTTTTCTGAAAAGATTTCTTCATGTAAGGTGCCACCGATATCGCAATCGCTTTCTGGCCACCAATTTTCATTGTGTTCTTGATGGAATTCCTTATCTTGGGGATGAGGACAAGGAGTTAGTGAGAATCCTGGCAGTCCATCTGCACAACCATCTATAATGGCCATCATGGAAAAAGCAAGACCTTCCAACTTACCACGCAAGTCCGGAGTACGTGATTCGTTTTCCCAATATTCAACATAAGAACGCACCTTCTCCAAAAACAAATCACGACACTCTTGCTCAGTCAATTCCCTTGCCATTACTAACTCCTTGTTAAAAGTGTTTAGATACCTTCTTAGTCGCTTTCTTATTTTTAAGAATCCTTGCTATCTCCTTCTCATAAATCTTTTGTAAATCCATACTGGGAGTTTTTTCAGCCTCTTGCATCAATTTCATTGCTTGTATATGCCAATTTGAATCAGAATCTTCACAATAAAACCAATCATGGAGAGTTTTTTGTCCAAATTGAGCACCAATAGAAGATGTAGGTCCGTTACAGTTTCTTTTTACCTTCATCCCCACCCCACACACAGGACAATCCTTTTTATCCACGGTACCAGGCCGTGGCATAAAACTGGTCCAACCCGTATAATAATTGCCCATATTTCCTATACCTTAACCTAAAAACTAGACGTTGAACTCAATAAAAAGTTTTATGAATAAATAATTCGCTAATTTCTATAAATCCATTCCATCACTACAATACCCAATAAAGCGGAAATCACCAGTAACAAAATATAAATAGTAAAAACTATCATAATTTATCTACTAAAACTGTGCCGTTTCAGTTGATTCACCTAATGCAGTTAATGATGATCCTATTGTCTCCATCACTGCGTCAAAATAGCCTGTTCCCACTTCTCTTTGGTGTTTAACTGCTGTGTAACCATTACTCCTTTCAGAAAGAAACTCATCACTTTGTAATTCTGAATAAGCAGTCATACCTAAATATTTGTATTTCCTAGATAATTCAAACATACTGTAATTTAATGAATGAAACCCTGCGAGAGTAATGAATTGGAATTTGTAACCTAATTCACCCAATTTCATTTGGAATTCATACATCTCACTATTACTCAGATATTTTTTCCAGTTGAAACTAGGACTGCAATTATACGCTAATAATTTACCTGGGAACTTCTCATGAATAGCATCCGCAAACTTCTTAGCTCCTTCTATTGAAGGAGTAGAAGTCTCACACCAAATTAAATCAGCATAAGGAGCATATGCCAATCCCCTAGCTATGGCCATATCCAAACCACCAGTTATTTCATAAAATCCTTCTTCAGTTCTACATATTTCTGATCTAATTAATGTGTCGCCAAAGTTACCTTCCAATGAAGTATCTTTGCGTTTTATAAACGGTCTATCAATAGGATCTATATCAGATGTCAACAACTTAGCGCTATCAGCATCAGTTCTAGCAATGATAATAGTAGAAGTATTACATACATCAGCTGCTAATCTAGCAGCTACTAATGTCTTTATAAATTGAGAGGTAGGGATTAATACTTTCCCACCCATGTGACCACACTTCTTAGCAGAAGCTAGTTGATCCTCAAAATGAACTCCGGCTGCCCCTGCCTCTATCATAGACTTCATTAACTCAAACACATTCAATGGACCGCCAAATCCAGCCTCTGCATCTGCTACAATCGGAACAAACCAATCTTTAGTAACATTATTTTCCATCCATTCAATTTGATCCGCTCTTCGTAGACAATTATTAATTCGCCTTACTAGCATTGGCACGCTGTTAACAGCATACAATGATTGATCTGGATACATTTGAAGTGAATCATTGTTATCTGCAGCTACTTGCCAACCAGAACAGTATATAGCAGATAATCCAGCCCTGACCATCTGCATTGCTTGATTGCCAGTTACAGCACCAAGCGCATGTACATAATTTTCTTCATTCAACTTCTTCCATAATTTCTCTGCTACAAGATTAGCATAAGAATGATTTTCTAACAAAGACCCTTGTAATTTTCTTACTTGGTCGGTACTATATGGACGAAGCACCCCATCAAACCTAGTCATCTTTGACTACCTTTGTTAGAGTTAGTTCTTAGCTGGTACAGCATCAATAAACAATGAGAATCCGTAGCTCATTTCTACTGTTTCCTTCAATATTTGTTCAATTGGAGGGAACATAGCTGTTCTAAACTGAGACACCTTGGGTTCCCACTTAGCGTCTACTAACATATTACAAAGTGTATCTGCATCATAACAACACTTATGATTCTCGTGTAATAAAGACCACATCTTACCAGCAGGAGTGGTCGCTTTAGCACAATTGCCATTTATTTCATCAAAATCACTCAACACGTTTCCATTAAACTGATCATATGGCTTAAGATACATTCTATTAAGGAGTTCAGCATCTGGTACCAAAATTCTCATTCCACCATCTGGACGAATCACTCTTCTACAACTACGTAGGAATGTTAATCCCTCTTCATAACTAATGTGTTCCAAGAAATGACTTGTATAAATCAGATCAACAATTCCTGTTCCATAAGGTAAACCAGTTTTAGCATCATGTTGCTTGTACTTGTATACATACCCACCAGCAAAACCGGCAACATCTATAATATCAATATTATCCCACCCATTATGGAACATGGTCCAAGCACAACCAACATTAACTTTAGTTCTACCATCTCCAGCAACATATCTAGGATCAAGATTTCCTTGTTGCATTTCAGCAATGGAGTATACACTATGTCCTTGAGGGAGAACACCCTGCCACCACTCTCTAGTTTTTAATGTACATCTTAATGAATCTACACCGTCTTCCTGTCCTGCAAATGTAATTCCATGTAAACCTCTCTTGCACGTTCTTTCCATTTCCTTAACCAAACTTGGAATATGTTCTTCAGGTACATATTCCAAAAACCTAAAACTAAAACACAAATCATGTCCTTTATCTAGCTCTATTCCAGCAAACCCTGTTAACACATCATGAGTAAACACTCTACTGGAAACTTTAGTTAATTTAACATGTTTAGATATATCAAACCCAACGCAATTAATTCCAACATCTTCTATTCTTTTAAGTATGTACCCACGACCACACCCAAGTTCAAGTACACTTTCTGGTTTGTGTTCCAATACTTTTCTAAACACTATGTCATGATGGGGATCATCCCAATAATAACCCAATTTACTACCTGGATATTTGTCAAAATACTTACTATTAAACAATAATGCTCTTTGTTCAGATGTCAAACTAGCAACATTTGGACCATTGTATGTCACCTGGGGGGTCGCCACGGGAGAAATCACTTGGCCTTCGTTATCCCCCTCCCCGACCTTCTGGTTACCGGCCAGCTGCTCTTGTTGGCTCTGAGCTACAGGTGTATTTACGTTTACTGGTTTGATAGCTTCAACTGCCATATCTGTTTCCCTTGTTCCATATGGTTTAATTACTATGCTCTCAAAACCAGCTTTTTGAAACAAATCATTAACAGTTATTGGATTAAAATAAGCAGCATGAAAGGAACCTTTGAACACCTCTTGTTCCTTCACTGAATCATCTTGAGAACCAAACAGCTTCTCACTTGCGCTAGTGAAAAAATCTTTACCGTCCCAACCATTTGGATTATTTAATATCCACTGAACTTGTTTTTCAGTGTTAGGGATAATAAACAAAACCTTACTACCTGGTTTACAAGCTCTGAAAGACTCTTTCAAAAACTGTAATGTCTTAGTATATGGACAGTGTTCTAAACAAAAAATAGAAATAACACCATCAAATTCATTATCATTAACTGGCCATGGAAATACTGTTAAATCATGCTCTTTATCAACGGTGTTTCTACCATCAGGTGTATGACATTGTCTAGCGTCAATATGTATATCACTACCACCCAAACAGGTGGGATGAACTTGAGGACGGCTGCCTCCTCCAAGTTCCAATATTTTAGTACCAGGAGATCGATTAATAGTTAGCATTGATACAATACAACTCCTCAATTAATGATGATTCTAAACTCTTTTTAAGTTTTAAAATGGCTTCACATTTGACTTGTTGAACTCTTTGTCTTGTGATACCCAGATCAGCACTTAAATCACATCCCGGACCTTTGAAACCAGGGAAATGAAAATAAGTTTTGATTACCCTTTGTTGTCTATCATCTAGCTTAGAAATATGCTCATTCAATATAGAAAATACTTCTCTATTATGAATTTTATCTGGAACTGAAAGAGATCTTCTGTCTCTAGGATCTATTTGTACATCTTCAATATACCTAGTGCTTAGTGCCTTTTTGGCCAGTTCTTCATATTTTAAATTTGCATTTTTCTTCTTTTTGGCTATTATTTCAGGCAAAGCAATTATGCTATTTGAAATGGCTGTCCGAGTAATTTCATTCCATACCGTAATACCAGCATAAGATCCAAACTTGACTGGCTTACCTTTAGTTGGTCCTTTTTGGACCAACCTGGTTGGATCAAATTTATCTGCTGCCTTACATAAACCGACCATTCCTATCTGGAATGCATCTTCAAAAGTACCTAAAGACTTTCTAACATAGTTTAATCCCCAGGCTTTTTTAGCCACAATTCCTACAACACCAGTATTATCCATAATTAACTTTTCACGATCCTTAGCATTCATTCCACATCTCCATTTAAATTCCAGACCCCTTCCAATTAATTAGGGGTAAAGTACCTATTGGTGATTGTTGCTGTTGCGACATAGCTGTTCTATCTATTTCTTGCGTATGCATTAACGTAATCTTACTAGATTCAACACTCCAAGCACCACCGTTTGGTGTTGTTCCAGAAAGGATTTTAGGAAGTTTTGAATCCTTATGTTTAGAAATAATATCCAAAGCTTCATGCAACATCATTTCTATAGCAAAATAAGTACCAAAATCAGCTCTAATAACTAACAATACAGATCTCATTTTTTCTCCTCTTCAGGACAATCCCATCTTCCAACCTCTTGATAGAAATCAGCCATGGCTTTATTTATCTTCCAAGCCTTTTCATAAAGCGACTTGTCTAGAGAGGTAGTAGGATGAGAAAGAACATAAGTTTCCCAATTTTCATATAACACATATACCCTATCCATCAACTCATGCGATCCATACGTATTTTTTCCAAAACGTTCCTGCCAATCGTCAAAATTCTCTTTTGAAGATTTAACTGCTTCTTCAAAATCTTCATTCATATATTTGACGTCTTTTGCGTCCATTTAAGATCTCCCTAAGTTATTATTAGTGTCTAAATAATGAATATATCTTCTAACCATATCTAAATCTATTTTTATTTCACCTGACTTTGGAGGAATCCTCAGACCTCTTAATTCATCTGAAAACATCTGAACTACCTTCTCCATTCGCTCTTCGCATTCAAACAATATTTCTTCACTTGTCATGAAATTCTTTGTAAAAAGGATTCTTTTTAGGACCATTGAGTCTCATTGTAAATGACAATCCGTTTAAGTTACACACTATTAATTCTGGATCATCAGGCAAAACATACACAAACTCACCTTGAGTTTTTGATTTAACAGGCTTTGTAACGATCGTGAACTCCTGGGCCAAATCTATATTACCAAAATCAGGAACAAAGTTTTCTCTAGCATATCCCATCAATAACCCCTTTATGCTTCACAACTGCCTATACACATTTTAGATTGACTGAACTGCTGAGCTGCATTTGTACTATGCTGATAATACAAAGTCTTAATACCAGACTTCCATGCAAATATGTACAATGCGTTAATGTCCTTTGTTGGCATCTTGGGATTAATCATAAGATTAAGCGATTGACCTTGATCTATATATTGCTGCCTAGATGCTGCTTGATCAATTATAGCAATTTGATCTATCTCAGAAAACGTCTTAAATACATCCTTTTCATGATCTGATAAGAAGCTCAAATGCTGAACAGAACCATCTTTGTTTCTAATAGAATCCCAAACCTCTTTTGTATTTTGACCTTTCTCTTCCAACAGGTCTTTCAAAAAAGGATTCTTAAACGTTATCTTCATTTTAGCTAGATCTTGAACACAACAATTTGAAAGGAATGGCTCTATACCTTGCGACACTTGACCTAATATGAACGAAGAAGAAGTAGTAGGAGCTACTGCATTAAGCGTACTATTACGTCTGCCATAACCTTTAAGTAATGGAGGCTCACCATATTCTACTGCTAATTGCTTTGAAGCAGCGTATGATCTCTCTTGAATCAGTTTGAATATTTTCACATTCTCTGTTTTGGCTTCTTTGCTTTCAAATGGAATCATCTTGGATTGAAGATAAGAATGCCAACCAAGAACACCTAATCCTAATGCTCTATTATCAACAGCAAACTTGTAAGCTTTTCTCATAAAATGAAAAGCCATTTGCTTATCGCGTTGAGGACTATCCCTCATTGATTCAAGCCTTTGGATAAACTCCTCCATGACTGAATCCAAGAAGTAGACCAAAGTTTCAACTGCGTCAGTATCTTTCCATTCATCATAATACAACAAGTTCATAGAAGAGAGACAACATACGAACGACCAATCCTCATTAGTTGGTAACATAATTTCCGAACACATATTACTATGTCTAATCGGAATGTTTTTATCCTTATATACATCAACTGTATTTTGGTTTACATTATCATTCCAAAATACATATGGATAACCAACTTCAACTCTGCTTTGCAACAGTTTTGCCCAAATAGATCTTTTCTTTGAATCACCATCAATCATCTCCTGCATCCACTTATCCGTTACCGTCACACCATGAGTAAGCTTTTGAATTGGATTTCCTTCAGTGCCTATCTCAAGAAATTCTTCTATATCTGAATGTTCAATTGGAAGATATGGTGAAAAATGACCTCTTCTGGTTGATCCTTGACTAACTACATTTACAAGTGTTTCGAACAGCTGTAAAAAATGAACAGCCCCAGAGGATACTCCATTATCTGTGATTTCTTTGCCACGACCTCTCACATCACCTATGTAACCTGCGGTTCCCCCACCAAATTTGCTAAACATCCCTGCTTCAGCTACAGTATATAGAATATCTGGCATATCATCGCATATATGTGATGAAAAACAACTAATGGGAAGTCCTTTTTTCAAACCAAAATTAGCCCATACAGGAGTAGATAAAGAGTAATATCCCTTACCCATATAATCATAAAACTTGTCAGCAAAACCGTCTTTATTTAGAAGATTCTCAGCGTGCTTTGCAACAGCTAAAATACGTTCTTCAGGGGTTACTCCTTCAGATAAATACTCACGACTCAGGAATTTACAGCTGTTCTTATTTAACCACGCAAACGGTTGTCTCATATTTTTCATATTTAAAATAAATCATTGCTTGTTACACTCTTACTCCGTTTGTTGTAATTTACCGACCTTTTATTGAAGAAATCATTATGCTTAGTGGCTATGATTTCATCATCAAACCATTCCGTTTTTTCAAGAAGCTGCTTATCAACTTTGAATGTTTTCTTTAATCCAATAGCATGAAGAGAATTATTCAATCTACTCTTAATAAATTCTTTGATTACATCTTTGGGTAAAAAATCAAGCTCACCATTCTCAAATATCCAATCAACAACTTGTTCTTCAACCTCATAAGCCTTTTCACAAGAATCATATATATCTTGTGTTAACTCTTCATCAAACCAATCTGGATGCTCTTCTTTAATAGTTTTGATGATACTGATGCCAAACAGCCCATGAATCTGCTCTTCTTTGCTAGTTGCTTCAACAGCATTGGATATTCCCTTGAATACATTTTTGAACTTATTGAACGACATCATTATGAGAAACTGTGAAAACAAAGAAACATGTTCTATAAATAATGAAAAATACAGAATAGAACGAACATATTCCCTATTATCTTCACTCTTTGAAGTCTCTAGCACACTGCTGAGAAACTTAATTCTCTGATTAATTACAGGAACATCAAATATCTTTTTGAATTCGTTGTTTAGACCAAGAATTTCTAACAAATGTGAATAAGCATCTTGATGTCTTACTTCACTCTCAGCAAACACCACACCAACAGATGCTATTTCAGGTTTAGGTAACTTCTTGTATATGTCCGCCCAAAACATCTTTACTGCCACCTCAATTTGAGAAATGGCAAGCATAGTATTCTTGATTACATTTCTTTCTAAATCAGAAATATTTACTTTGAAATCCTGTACATCGCTCGTATAGTTAAACTCGGTATGAATCCAATAAGAGTGTCTGATAGCGTCTATATACTCGATAAACTCTGGATATTCATATGGTTTAAGATAAACTCTCTTCTTAAAGATATCGCGCTTTCTTTCAAGACGTCTTTTTTCACGATATAAGATATACTCTTTGGCTACGCTGTGAAAACCATTCTCCATTAACGCTTGTTCAACAAGATCTTGAATTTCCTCAACGTTAGGAATGTACTCAGCATCCTTGTACTCTTCAGCTATTTTGGCTAATTTCCTTTCTACTTCTAATGCTGTTTTAGTAGCATCTTCTTTACTTCCATTTTTAACTACTTTCATTCCAGCAAATATAGCATTAACTATCTTTCGGTTATTGTATGAATCTAAATTACCATCTCGTTTTCTAACTTGCTTGATCTTTACTGTATTCTCGGTTTTCATACTGGTACCAAACTGGAAATGATTGAAACAAATTAACCAACTCTACCATTTCCATTTGATACCTATCCATAACGGTAGAACAACAAACCCTAATCTTGCTTTTCAGATTTATTCTTGTTTTTAATCTCAGCAGTCAATATTGTCAGATAAATACCAATACTGTATAAAAATATACAAACAAATACCAAAATAGTATCTATAGTGTTCTGGTTCATAATTTCCTACAACTTATTATCTTATGTATAGAATGGATTTTCTTTATTTTTAATTGATTTATCAGTTTTATGGTAACATCCTATAACTATCTTCCTATCTTCGTACAAGGGATGTCCTGTTTCCATTTGTTGATCATATGCTGCGTACCAATCATCTTGAACAAATAAAGTGTCCCCCATAGTGGAAGCCTTAATCAATAATCGCTTATATCCTGGCGTAACTGAAGGCTCCCACCAAGGCTCATATGGATACACTTTCCAGGCACAACTTAAAATTCCCTTAAATGAATCATCATATTTAAACATATCATGTCTATGAACATCAGGCGAAATCGGAAACGGCTTTTTAACACATGATGGACACTTCTTCCAAACCCAATTTTTATCCGGATAATGAATTGGATCTTCTCCAATCATAACCCTTGGGCCTTTCAATTTTAATTGGCAATCCCACAAACTGGGATTCTCAAGTTGACTCCTATAATATTGGTATACATCTAACCAAGGATTTTCAACTGAACAATTTAAACATTCTTCATAGAAAGAGCGTCTGTGGTTTTTGCAATATCTGATCAAAACAATTTCTCCCACACTCTAATATACTTCTCTCTAATTTTGGACCATTCGTAATTCTGAGCTGTTTCTTTAGCAATGACAGCTCTAGCATCTAGATCCCACGTAGTTTTCATTTCCTCAATCTTATCTGCTAACGCATCTGGATTGTTAGCTTGGAACACACAAGAACTATGAACAACATCTTTAGCCCCAGCATGATCTGAACATAATGCAATTCTACCATGTGCCATAGCTTCTAACACTTCAATTCCGAATCCCTCAGTAGCACTAGGTTGAACATAAGCAGTTATGCTATTGTAGAAGTCAGATATGTTGGTTTGCCATCCACAACAGACAATAGAACCACCCCCACCAAAAGCATTAATTAATGCATAGGCAAAGTCTGAAGTAGATTCCTTTCCAGCTAGTTTGAGTAATGAGTTCTTATATTTTAACTTCTTCCAAGCCAACAACAAAGTCTTTAAACTCTTATCTGCCCCAACACTGCCTAGATAACCAACAACGAATTGAGAAGGTCTTGGTTTAATTCCTATCTTGGGCACATGACAACCATGAGGAACTACTTTAACCTTTGGTCTGGTAAACATCTTAAGAGCATCCATTTGCTCTTTTACCACTTCCTCAGAATGTTTACTTGGCACTATCAAAACATCTGAACTCCAATACCCACCACTATATTTTTCCCACAAAGAGGGATCAGTTAAATGCGGTAAATTATATGGTAATCCAATATCTTCATGCGCTTTTTTACTATCTGCTACTCTGTGAGCAGCACATGTATAAGTAACCTTACAGCCGTTTTCTTTCAAATACTTGACCGATGAAGTGAATGAACCTGAATAAAAGTGTGCCAACTTAAATGGTTTGAGTTTTTTTAATGTATCTAACAGAACTTGGTCCCAGCCCCAAGGATCACTTCCACCAACAATATCATCCTTTCCCAAAACTACAACCTGTTCGCCACGAGCAAATTGTTTTAATGCTTGGAGTTCCTGGGCCGTAACTAGACCTCCTCCACTCTCTTGACCAATCTTATCTGCCGTAGCATATAAAAACATTAATAAGCTCCTGAAACTAATGTGCCATCAGGCATTGGAACTAACGCTTCTAAATCTTCATATTTAGTTTCCTTCATCACAACAACTTTCTTACCCATAAATTCACAAACCCATGCATACAAATCTTCAGTTTCATACCTACTCCAAAATCCATTTGGTTCAATCAATAACACATCTTCAGAACTCTTAATTCCAACTTTCCACATCTTCTGAAACAATTCCATTGTTAAATTTCCATCCCATATTATAAAAGGATGAAAACAAACGTAAATTATGGCTTGTGGTTTCCACCATCTGTGGTTACTTCTCAATACAACCAAATCATCTACTGTTTTTAACAAACATTCATTTGAACCACCACCAACTCTGGACCAACAAACTCTCAAAGCTAATGGCTTTCCAGATTCTAAATGATTCTCCAACGGTTTAAGAAATTCTTCACTGTTAGCTGAAAGGTATTCAGACATCCTTTTCCTCATTTCATTAATTTAGACCAAATCCAACAAACACACTCCAACAACCTATCCATTATTTTTTCCATGGTATTTTTCATAAAATGGGTTTCCCATTGAGGTTACTTTGCAAGGAATCTGGGTTCCATAAAATGGATTTAATTGTTTAGACATGTATTCCATACACATATCTAATCTTCTAACAACATGAGCCACTAACCAACACGCCTCACCATAATCATCCCAAAGATTATAATCACGTATGAAAGATTTCATATCATTCTGAAAATCTGAATATTCGTTCTTTTCAAACGTAAATGTACATAATTGATTATACGGAATTTCAAATCCTTTTTGACCTTCCCTTGAATAATAAAGCCTTGAACTCATCCCATCATTGATCTCGTATAAATATTTAGTTTCCAAAGGCCATATTTCATTAATAGCTCCAAGTTGATCTCTGCAAATAAACCAATACGCCTTCCCCAAAGTATACAAATTTGCTATGGTTTTATACCATAAATCAAGTTTAGTATCATCAGGATTTGGATTCTCCTGAACTTTACGAATATCAAATAATGAAGCTTCTGGAAGATTCACTTTAAATCCACCAGAAGTAATTCGAGAAATCCAATACAATTTTTTAGCTACGAGTTCCATTCAACACCTTTCTAACATGTTTGATATATCTTGATTTCTTTCTAATCTTGCCCCTGGCAGCTGGATGAATCATAAACAAATGATCTATTTGAGCTTCCGTCATAGCTTTAGAAACTCTTCTGCCAAGAGCTACTGGTTGATACCCTACATTCTTAATTCTACCAATAGTCGATTTGATGCCTCTTTTCGCAACAAATGGACCATCTAAATGCTTAAACCAGTTGATAAACACTTGTTGAGTGGGATCAATTCCATTTGCTAATAAAGCATCAAATAACTGCTTAGCAGCTAACCTGCCATCTTCCCAGTTAACACCCATCTGTAATGCTTTATTAGATGGCCGTTCACCTATGAATAAATACATTAAACAATCTCCACATTCTCACCCACCCAAAATTTAAATGGACCATTAAACATGGTGTTTACTTTTTGATTTTTGTTGCAATCTACATTTTCAGTTTCTTCAAACAAAAATCCTTTCATTTTAAAAAGAAATCTTACCCAAACAGTAGTACCAACCATAAATGAAGGGCTTTGTCTTGTTTCAAAAAATTGAACTTTGAATGGAATGAATTTTCCACTCCACATAGATGTTCTGAAAGACTGTCCCAAATAATTGTCTTTAACCATTTGAGAAGCTTCTTCTACGTAACTATTTCTATCCTTATCTAAATTCCCATCTTCAAATTTATATAAAACTCCTAAATCAAACTCAGCAACTTTCGCATTACAATTCTTCACCATATGTTTACAAAGATCATCCCAATCATCTTTATAAGTTAATTCTGATCCTTGTATCTTCGCTACTGTCACCAATCCTAACATTCCAGCAACAGATAATACTACCTTCTTCAAGAAATTTCTACGAATCATAATTTTGAATTCCTTCTATTTTCACCACATTCTGGACAAAGGCACAATAGCCACCATTTACCCCATTTATCAATTTTTCCTGGCTTGCCACAATTTTGACAAGTATTCATTGATTCTTTTTCTGCTTCTGATATTCTCTCCCAAACCTCATGAGTTCCACCACCAATATAAAACCTCAAACCACCAAACTTCTCTTTCACTTGTGCCACTGTTCCATCCCATCCTAATTTCTCCAAATCAGCAACCAATCTTTCAATTATTCCATTCCAACCTTCACCAACACAATTCTTAATATCTTCCAAAATTGCTGGCTCACCAGTCCATTCCCATTTCATTTCCATTACTAAAACTCCTATTTTGGTTTTTCTATTAGTTTGGATTCTCCCAACCAATACATTAAACGGTTAGGAAGTGAATCACCATTACAATCAGTATCTGTTTCTATTCCCTTCAAAAGAAAATTATATCGACACCATTTTCTTTCTTCACTAAACCAAGAATCACCAATAATAGTCATCTTTTTATCTATGTATTCAAACTCTGTTGGAGTAAACAAACCACTCCACAAAGATGATTGATATTGCTTATTCAAGGAATCTGCCACATATTTTGTAGCTTGTTCTAAACTAAGTTCTTCATCTTTGCCAAGTACACAAAGAATATATTTAGCATCGCTCATGCTACTGAAACTCCTTGGCAGTATTCTCAAATATCTTAACTAACTGAGGGGACATCTTAAACCTATCAGCATTCTTTTCAATACTTTTAAGTATGTTACCATCATTATGTCGTTTACTAGCTGCTAACCAATCACAAAACATCTCACATAAATCCAACAAATTCATATCATCTATACCATTCTTCCAATGCTCTGGATGGTGTCTATTTCTAGCATAATGATGTGTGAGTGCTGGGTCCATAGCTTTCCTATAACCTTCATACTCAGCACTTCCATACGTACAAGTAGCCAGCTTATCAGTGTATAAAGAAAAATAAGCAACTTCAGGTTGTTCTAACTTAGTTTGATCGTGTAATTCACCGCGTTTCAACAAATCAGTAATGAACATATTGAGATTGTTACGAACAATCTCAATATGACGCATTGTGTGATAATTAGTAGCTTGTTCTTCTTTTGTCAAATTCTCTAACATATAACCTTTCAATTTAAAACACCAACTTCTTTTCTATCTAAATAAGTTGGCCCATAAGACTCCAGAACAACTGGAGCCAGTTCACTCAATTCATGGTCTTTAATCTGATCCAAACATGTTACAGCGATACCATCAATTCCATCACAACATCTAACCGAATACCTCAATAACCCCATATCTAACTTACCACATCTTAAACTCCCCTGCCATTGGTTTTGGGGATTTCCGTCATCTTTAAACTGTTCGGTTAGTTCTTCACTATATGTTGGAAAAGGACCATGACCATGGCGAGTCATATAAGATCTACTAATTCCTAACACATAATAATCATCAATTTTAGCTTCATCACACGTCTCAATAGCAAATCTAGGAGTAAGAGTACTATGAGTTACATAAGGGAAAAAACCATACCACTCGTCAAGTAGTACACCCTGCGCCCCTTCAAATATAATTGGTGTCCCCTCATACTTCCATATCTCTGGAATACCATTAGAATCTACAGAATATTTAAAATACTGATCTTTTACCAAATCATTTACTACAACACTCATCTTTTCAGTAAAAATTGGATCAAACTCATCCCATACAGGGTTATAAGGTCCATCTTTTCCTATTACACCACCATCATATAAGTAAGCATGCTTATAATTTTTATCCATCAATCGTTGACGCATCAATTCAAGCTTATCAGACAACACGCTCTTAGAACCAAATAAATCCCCTACAAACACAGCATCACTTCCATAATCTTTCCAATATCTACGGGTTTCACCAATTCCATGACCACAAGATCCATGTCTCAAATCATCTTTACGACCATGTGTGTTTACTAAAACATCAGATCTAGATATTTCTTTAGCACGGTTAATTGCTTCATGATAAGGAGTAGAAACTAAAGCATTCTTATTAATAGTCAACAAGGATGCTGGATTATCTATTCCTAATTCCTTCAAATGCCTTGCCTCATTTCTAAGATTGGAAGGATGGATGATTACGTGTTTCCCTAAATATGTCTTAGCTCCAGCTAGTGTGCCTGATCCAAATTGGGAAAAGCAATGTTTTCTACCATCAGGTAAAACCACGTTATGTCCAGCTTGAGATCCACCACAATACCGTACAACTAATTTGGAATTGCACTTTCTAACAAGGTAATCTACGGTACTTCCCTTTCCTTCATCTCCCCACCCCAATCCCACAGTTATAATGGCTTTAGTCATTTCTATTACATCCTTTACTTTGCAACCATTTGATAGCTGCTTCTAGTGTTTTAACGTTGTCTTTAAAACATCCTAGTCCAAAATTACAATTTCTACATAACAAGCCTCTTATGCACAAATAACAATAATAATTACAAAACTCACAACCATGTTTATGGTCTATTGACAATTGATCTGTACACCCACAAATACCACATGCTCGTGAATATTTCTCATACCATTCAACACTTACCCCAATTTTATTGAGTTTTGAAATTAACCTTTTTCTGTTTCTAACATTTGGATTGTTTTTCCACTCGTCTCTCAATTGTTTTCTACAACCCCTCTTGGGATATTTAGATTTACAATCCACACAAATTTTATGAGACCATTTATATTTATCTTGAGGTTTATATGCATTTTCACAATATAAACAAGTAATTCCTAATCCTTGCGGAGAATCTTTCTGATGCATAATCCATCCAATGGCCGATAATAGACTTTCTGTATTTTCCTTAAACCCTCCTAATCCTACATTACATCTCTCACAAAGAATGCCTCTGACACATTTACTACAGTATTCACCATATGGACAACAATTATGATCATGATCTAAACACCAATTGTTAGCAAAATCGCACGTGCCACAAATTCCACATTTCTTTTCCAACAAATCGTACCATTCTATAGAAAGTCCAACTTTTGGTAACTCTCTAGATAATCTCTTTCTTTTCTCCAAATCCACATTTTCTCTGTAGTTTTGTATTATATGAGATTTCTTTCTTTGATATAAGTTCTCCTTGTGAAGCCCTATACAATTTTCACAAACAAAAGTTCCATGTTTATTTCTCTTTTTAGAATATAAAAACTTACTGTTGCAATATTGGCACAGAGATTCAAAAGGTATTGCTTTGTTTGGTGTTCTATTTCCATTCTTATCACAATGTTTAGTTTTCTTAAAACAATCAAAACAATAAGGAATTCTCCCTGTTTTCTTCTTTCTACGAACCTCAACGTTTTTGCACTTAGGGCATGTTGCAATTAATTCTTTTGGAGTATCCTCAGTTACAATCATACTGTCATTCAAACTTCAAACACTCCCAAAACCTAATCCAACCGTAATTATGGCCCTCATTTTAACTCCTGTTACTGATATAATCTTCCGTTCCACTCTACTGAAAATTCATAATCATTAATGTTATATGCAAAACAACTTACGGGTAATAGTTCATATAAACCAGATGTTTTATTCCATATTGGTTCCATCAACTGTTTCCTAATTGGTTTAAAACCAACATTATTGTATTTATCAAATACTGTCCATTCAATATGAACATTGTGAAACTTTACAACTTCTTCATCTTCGTTGAAGATAGGAACATATTCCTCATATTGACGTACAAATCCTTTACTTAACAAACGTCTATTTTTATCTACCCAATCTAACATAGAAAATGATTCATTTTGAATCTTCTTTTGATTGCCCTGCTCAGCAGTTTCTAATGAATTAACAACATTAATCCAACAAGACCAGCCAATCCAAAAGTTCTTCTATTCATTGGGAAAAGTTCCTTTCAAGTTTCCAAATCTATCAATAGGAAGAGTTAAATCTTCTCGTCCACTAATTGGAAACACTTCTTCTGAACACTTAGGACAAAGAGACAACGAGGGAGTTTGATAATCCCTCGTCGCTTCTTCAAACACAAATTTACAATCTTCACAATAAAACTTACGCCAACCTTGGCTGAATCTTCGCATCACATCCTCCGACATTGTACCCAATAACAACCGACGGTATTTGCTCAGGATTTGAACCTGAGTAACCACCAAATACAAGAGCCTTGTTATTCTAGAATTAACTTGCTCCATCTGGCCAGATTCATCGGTTGTTATTAGAATCATATAAAAGGACCACCTGGGAATCGGACCCAGCTAATTCCGCTTAACAGGCGGATGCAATCCCAGACATGCCAGTGGTCCAAATTAACATCCAAAGGATTCTTTTCCATCACCGCAATAGAGTCGCTATAGTAACGCAATCCCATACATTATATCGTTACGGATGGTTGGGTTTTCAGTATGGTTCTGAAAGAATCTCTTTCCCCAGGTTGCCAGTGGCGCTCTTCCGCCATTACCCCAGCTTGTTACCACCCAGTCTTTCACTGGATTGTTGTTGGTTACCCAACTTGGATGTTAATATTCAACATTACAAATCGGTGTTGCCATTTTATTTGTACATATAAAATGTAGCTAACAGATACACCGTATGACTTAGCCGATCACCACCCGGTCCATTAGTGGATCAAACTTTTGCAACACCAGATTTCTTACTAGAGGACTTAACCTTAGCAGGTAACTTCTTACCAGTGTTAGGAAGCTCTACCAACGCTCTAGACACTGCATCAGCAGTAATAGTGTTAGTTCCAACTTCCTTCAAATCTTCCTTGACGCTTTCAATATCAGTATTCCCTTCAACCAATCCAACTGTAGTAGCAATCAATTCACTAATACCAGCCGGATCATCCAACTTCAGGAAATTCTGACCCAATAAACCCTTCCAAAAGCTCTCAACATCCGTGTCATTATAGTGAGCAGTCTGCTTTGGAAGAATGTAATAAACTTCATACATCTTCTTCAATTCTTCCACCAAATTCTTAGTGGAAAGATTAGCTTCCAAATCATCACCAATATACTGCTTCACCAACTTACGATCAATCTTATTGTAGGCCATCTCATCGCCTACAATAAACAAATAGCCCTTCTTGTTTCTCTTCTCGAAACAATCCAAGCTGGTATGTTTAGCCATAAAATACATAGCTAGTTCATAAGATTCTGTCTTCTGTCCACCACCACCGCCTTCAAGGATAATATTAGTAAGATTGTCTTCCATCTCTATACCGGACTCAAACTGACCAATCTGAATTGGATATCTATCGCAAGTAGCATCTCCAATGGCGCCAATCATAATTTGTGGATGTTCCACATATCCCTTACGAATCAACAGTCCCATCAACTTAGGAAGATTCTTCTGAAGAATAGCTGGAACAGTGGACATAGAACCAGTTACATCAAACAATACAGCTACTGCAGTTGAAGTTGGGTGATCCTTAGAATCCCGACTCTCACGCATCTTAACATCTTTGATGTTAAGACTCTTATGAACATCCTCAACCTTACCAGACAGAGCTGCTGTTTTAACAGCACTATCATAGGCAAACGTAGGAGTATTAGTTGCTGCTCTTACCGAAATACGATCCGTATAATGAGCATCCGACCATCTAGTTGTACCCATTGGAAACCCCTTTCATAAGGTTACTTACAACAAACACAATTAATTCATTGTAAAAATGTGAAACTTTCTCTTACCATAAACATCAGATAACAAATCTTTGAATTCTTCATATAAGAGCCAAGCATCATTAGGTCTCATACTTGGACTCTCCAACATACATGAATATACAAAATTCTTGATCTTTCTAGGAGTGTCTTCTCTCATAATGCGCTCAGCACATTTAGCAGCCATATAGATATCTGAAGCTGGACCTACCTTTTCCTTATCATTAACTTCTTTTGGATACCAACTCTTGTAATCTACAGAGATAGTATCAACTTTTTCACCAATCTTCACACTATGAACAAACCCACAAAATCTACCACCATGGCTCTCTGGATGAATCAAAATATGTGAAGGTAATACCGCACCGTGCACATAACCAGATTTATGAATAAAACCTAAACCAGTCAATATTCTATTAAACATCCATGCCAAATCTCTTCCATCCACACCATCCTTATATTGATTTTTAACTTGTTCTAACGAATAGAAACCAGGATCATACGTAAATACATTTACTCTCTTCGCAATAGTGTCTTTAGCCGGAAACGATTCAACAAAAGTTGGTAAATACTTAGAATAAGTAGAATCTCCAGCTTTAGTCAACAAATCAGCTACCGTGTTTTTTTCTATCTCTAAATACTTCTCTCCATCATCTATTCTAGATATCTTTAGAAGATAGTCTTTATTAGCAGCTTCCGCTAAATATATGTCAGAAACATCACCAGATGTCAAATGCTTTAATACAGTATAGCCACGTTTAGGAGACTTAATTACAACAGAAGGAGTTTCCAACTCCTCATACCAATCATTGATTTTCTTAAATAACTCAACAGCTTTTGCATCACCTGGATTTCTATCTGGATGACAAATACCTAAAAACTTCTTCAAATTCTTAGCTGCGTCCCTTCCAAAAAACTCCTTGGGAGAGCGAGCGTCTTTCATCATTTGCTCAAGTTCTTCAAGTTCCATAATCCCCTCCTAAACCTTAGACGTTCTATTCAATAAATAGTTTTATGAAAACTATTTAAGGATTTGGATCAACTTGAATACAATGTCCAGTCTTGAGCAATCCTACCTTAGCATACATCATCAATAATTTTGATGCTAATACATAACCTTCAACTTTAGTCCCACGAAACTGTGGAAATTTGTCAATCATTTGAGTTAATATGTCGTAACAAAGACTCATCTCAGCCCTAGTGAAGTCTTTCCGAATATCAACAATAGTATCTGCAACTTCAATAGGAGAACCAGAATAAAATGTTTCCCAATTTATACTCATAATTCAATTTCTAACCATCCTCGATTTCTTGGTTTGTATTCTTCAGTAAGATAAGAAACATTAGCAAAAGTAGTGTTTTTAATCTTCATTTGACCAAAACCTTCATGAATATGTCCAAACACATGCAACTTCAAATTTAACCTTTCCACAGTAGAAAGTAAAGACATCGAACCAACATGTCTTTTTCCATTTCTTGTCAAATCACAAACAGAATAAGGAGGACAATGAGTAATTAAAATATCTGTGTCGTGAGGGATTGAATTAAACTTGATTCTAGCATCATCTTCATTATCGCATGCAAATGTCCACTCAAATGTCCATTTACCGCCATTTACAACAGGAGGTACCGACCACGGACATCCCCAAACATTTAATCCTTCAAACTCATAACCCTCATCCTGTAAATACACCCAAGGAAGCTGAAGACTTTTGATCAACATCTTTCCTTCAAATAACACATCATGATTTCCACCAATTCCCACAGCTTGTTTGCATTCACAATTATTCAACCATCTTCTAAAATCATTATGGAGCCAATCAGCATGTTTAACAGCTGCAACAATTTCTGGATGGTATGGACCAGGACAAATATCCCCCGCTATAAGCAATAAATCACAAGCTGGTAGTTTAGGTAAGTTACCATGAAGGTCACTAATAGCCAGTATTTTCATCTATATAGATAACTCTAACTAAACTTAACGTATCAGCTAATTCTATAGCATTATCCATTGTTGCATCTATGTATTGTTTTTCCAAATACTTATCTGGATCATCGCCTTTCCAAACCTGAAGAATCCCATTTCTATGAAAAATTAAATCCATTGATGGGTCCGATCCCCACCAATGTGCTATTTTGTTCTTGTTATTAATTGATTTGGAAAAAGTATCCAATTATTCTATAACCCTAAATACACTTTTAAATCATCAGGTATACATTTGCCTTCCCAACTTTTACACACTGAACAATCACCTTTAATAGCAATCATCTATGATCTCCTTGGCTTCGATCAGTCTTTTATATTCATTAACCCTATCAACACAAGATTTACAACTTTCCTCATACCTAGAATGGTTACAAAAAATCTCTTTTGGAGCTAACTTATTCCAGTCTTCCAAATGTTTTAAGGTTTGTTCTGGATATGCATAATTATATCCGCCATTCATATGATGGTCAGAAGGATAAAGTAAACAATTATGTAAAAACTCAACTGTGTGTTGTGCTTGACGTAAAGCATCTTCCAACAAAATAATTCTAGCTTCTTCCTTAGTCATTACAGCCTCTTTAAAATGGATCTACTCCAAAATCTTCCTCACATTCAACAAATGGAGGCTCACTTACTGGAGTGTCCTTCTTTGAGTCAATAAAATGAAGATCATCAATAGCTACTCTTAATGCTTGGTGATTCTTACCATCTTCCTTACCAGTCCACTCATCAAGCACCAAATGACCTTCCAAACACAACAACTTACCTTTAAACACATACTTTTCTACAGTATCTGCTAACTTACGAGTACCTCTGTTATTTGCCTTACAATCAATGAAAACAGCGTTGTCTTCATATTCACCAGTATCTTTATTCTTTCTACGATTGTTTACAGCAAAACGGAAAGTAACTAACTTTCCGCCATCCGTAAATGTACGAACCTCAGGGTCTCTGGTAGGACGACCGATCAAAATTACCTTGTTCAAATTACTCATAAATTTCTCCTATTATGGTTTGTAACTTTCATACTTTACTCTTCATCAGTGATATCAACAATGCCCCAAACAATCTTCACATCTGACTCTCTGACAAAGTTAGAACCACGGATACTATTAGTCAAACGTGGTATTGATTCATATAAACTTCTCCACAAATGGTCTCGTTCTTCATCTGTAATACTCCTTGATAAATGAATAATGCCGTTTCGGTGCCACTCAATTTTGCCATCTTTATCTTGTTTCCATTCATCTGGTTTCCGCTCCACAATAATGTAAACATCCCACAAGATTGGAGGAGCGCACAACATATGACAAAACAATACCAAACTAACAAATAATGTGTACATGGTTAAATCTTAGCTCTTTCACGAATTTCATCAAATGTATGTCGAACTAAAATCTTACCATCTCTAAATACTTCAACTAAGTTATCATCGCCTTGTTCAGTGTTCCTAACAGTCTTAAAACCATCTTCTGTTTTGATTAATTTCAATTTGCCACGCTTAGATTTCTTTCCAGAATCAGTAATAGGATCCTTCCAAACATCTCTTTCTTCACCATTTACAGTTACTGAAGAACATTTAAATGCAAACTTACAAGTATCCCTATCCAACTTCTGAAGTAATCCACCACCAGATCCAAACGCAATATTATCAGCAGAATAACCACGCATATACATATTATCAAGGATTCTTTGCATCATCACAATATCTATACCATCACCTTGAATAATTCTCAACTGTGATGGTAACACTTTATATCCCTTTTTGTTCTTAACAGTTCCAAAATTCTCCCCTAACGCATCCAAAACGTGGATAACTGTAGTAATTGGATCTCCACTGTCAGGACGTACTACCACAGTTCCATCTCGGGAAATGACCTTGTCCTTTAATTCTATTCCCCACAAGTTCCTACAAGCGTTATAGATGTTATAAGAGTCGCTTACAACCGCAACTAAACCTTTAGGGTATTGATCCAGCATATTTCTAAATGCATCAACTTCTTTATCTCTGCCCCAAGAAGTAATAGTAGAATGCTCAGCTGCTGGAATACTAAATCCAGGCATATTAGCAGCATAGTACTTTTCAGCTAACACAATACCAGCTAATGTATCAGTTCCTTTGAAATTAACTAAATGCGCTGCTCCACCAATTCCAGCAGACTCTACAGAAGAAACTCCCCTAAATCCAAAATCATGCAACTTGAAGTCAATATCAGCTGGAGTGCCTGTTATGTTTAAATAATCTAAAAGGATCTTCTTCATTTCTCTAGACTGAGTTGCTACAGTGCATGGATACCAAGTCTGTACAAGAAGTGTTTCTAAATAATTGGTTAACCAGTAACATTTAGGATCAGTGTTTTCAATGGTCATCAATACATTATGAACAGGAACTACAGTTCCTTCTGGTACAGCTTTAATACTTACTGGAAGATGACCATTATGTTTGTCGAGTATATGATACCAACCCTCTGAATTAAAATGTCCAATATGGTTCTTAAGAAGATCAGCAGCTTCTAGAATATTAGGTTGGGTCACTCTCCATGATTCTAAATACTTCTCTAACAGATATTGCAATCCAAAAAATACAATATCATTCCATTTACCACCACGAGACTCAAAATTAGAGTAAACTGTTTCCGTCCCTGGCGGATACTGTTTCCAATGAGACACTTTGTAAGAGTCGGTCATCAGCAATAAATTATCCATAATTAAGATACTCCTTTGGTTTCTTCCTCAAACTTCTTTTGAATTCTTTCCATGAATCTACTAACACGCCATTTAACCTGACTCTCTATATGCTCTTCAAGTTTCTTATCAAGATATTTCAAAACTGTCGAATCAACTATATCCCTTCCCCCACCAACTCGCAAATAATTACCAACTGTAGTTTCAACAATACTTTGAATACGATTAAAATATTCTTTGTTGAGTTCTGGCGTATAGCCACCATTAATACGTTGAGCAATTAGATTGTCCACAAGCGGCATGTGTTTTTCCATCAATCCCGGAAGACGTTCCAATAAATACTTATCAAAAGCTTGCTGCACAAGCTCGCCAAGATCTTCATACTCTTCACTCATAACTAATTCTCCTTATTGTTTCTTCCTATTTTCATTAACTCTTAACAATGTTGAATATACATACCTATTAGGTATGTGAGTTCTAAAAAATCCACCTTCATGGCCTAGTTTAATTTTAGATATCGCTGCTGCTATTGCTGAAGACCTAGAAATTCCACCTTCACAATGAACAACCAATGTTGATATTTTATCCCACACTTCATCTATAAATTTCCAAACCTCTATACTCTGATCTTCAGTCATTCTAGGACGATATGGAATCACATCATCTACATCCCAAAATGCTAATCTCAACAAACCCACCCTATTATCAGCAGATAACTTAGGATGACTTCCATCAGATACAACGCTTATTACTGCCCAAGGCTCTGAACATTTGAAATCCATCGCGTTATCTATGCTTAAAACCACTATATTCACTGATGGTCTCTATAATTGAATTGAAATAGTGGTGTAATCCACCCAGGACAATTTCCTCTAGAAAATGCAACAACACCTATAACTTTATTTGGGCCTTCCGTATTACTCCCAACAATACTATTTCTAACTTCTTCCATGGATCTGCCTGTTGTCAAGACATCATCAACAACTAGTATTGGATCAGTATCACGTTTAGTAGCATACTGTTCCAAACAAGAAGCAAAAATATCACCACCTGTTGGGACGCTAACAACTTTACCAAACTTAGGTAACACATTTGTGGCTAAACTTGCTAAAGTGTTCCAATCAGAATCTGCCAACACACTACAATCAATTTTATATGTTGACATTTCACCTGAATGTAATCTATAATTTCCCGACCTAAACAACTCCTTCCTAGAAAAATACTTCCTAAAAGCATATTTACAAGAATTAAATGATTTCCACAACCCAGGGTACCTCCAATAAAAATTATCAGCAAATAATTTAGGTTTTGTTATTTCAGGATTATTAGCAATTAGTCGTAAAGTCATTCTTGCTAGTAATGATAGCTTATCGTCCCGATTAACTCCTGTCAAACTTTTGGATATATTTAATTTATGTGAAACAGTTTTGGGTTTTCCTTTAGAAGCCTCAGATTTTCTCTTTTTAGTTTCTAAAGAATCCTTTTTACCTAACAACGCAACAGAGTTAGATTTTCCTATTTTTCTCTTATGTGAAGAAGTCAATTTAGTTCCTAGGTGATTTCTCCCTGTTGGGCAAATATTGTACCCTAACTTCTTATTGGCAGAATTGAAAAAAGAAATCCAATAAGTTTCTCTTTCTATACAATTTTCTGGAGAACATATTTCTACTACTATTATCTCAAAATCCAATTCGCCATATTTATTCCAAGCTCTCTGCAGTAATTTGTTATGACAAACTCCTTTTCTCAAGGATCTTTTGTAGCCTAAAAATCTATTTCTAAAAGACACAGAAGCTGAGCCAATATATCTTTTACCAGTGGTAAAATTTCTAAAACAATAAACACCTGAGTTAAGGTTCAACAAAATATCAGAAAATATATCAACACACATTTATAATTATTCTTATTTCAAATGTCTAACACTATTTTCCAGTTACTCTTTAGTCCAGAATTAAGAGTAAAATCACCTTGAACAAATAGATTTTGCATTATTTCTTTCTCAAAAAGAAAATATGGTCTGGGGACCATTCTATTTTATACTCTCTGTGTAGTTTCCACACAGCATCAGCAAATCTATAAGCAAAACTATCAACAGCGTCCCGTCTTTGAGTTCTAGTCATTCCTCTATCTTCACATTCAATTTCGTATAAATCTAAAATATCATTCCTTTTAAGACCTTTTGATGGACCTTGATTAAGACACAAAAGAATAAAGTCTGCAATTTTACTTGTTTCTTGTTTCCACTTTTCTTCTAATTCAGGAATAGAATCTAAATAACCGTAACCTGGACCGACTACTATCATTTATTAAACCCTCTCTAACCTTTAGACGTTGTAAACAAATAAAAGTTTAGGGTTTTCACTGTAACTTTTTAGCGAGTGCATCAACCAATTCTTCCATTCGCTCTTCGCTAATAAAATTCTTTTGATTACTAATTTCTGTATTATATGGAACTACAGGTCTAGCTCTGCCAAAATATTGACGTCTTGCAGTATAAGGAGTTAAACCATTACCTCTAACTTTACGAGCTCTTGCATATTGAATTCTTTCCCATGCTGTTCCAATAGACTTCTTCTTAGACATTCCACCAGGATGTTTTGGCATTTATTCTTTCACCTTTCCACATTCTGTGCATTTACATTGATACTTATGGTTACATCTATCTTGAATCTTTTGAATATTATCATACCTGCGACAATCACAATAAACTATTGAATTGAATATACTACTGTGAGATGTTCTTATGTTCCCAACAGGTTCTGTAAAATAATCTCCTGTTCCCTTACATTTTTCACAATCTGGATCAGGTGGATAAATAATATGATAAGACATTTCAACTCCTAAAATGTAATAACCAATTCTTCCCTTGGAATTGCCGTTTCTAACCCGCAAATAGGACAATCGGCCTTTCTAGAACTATTATAGTCGGCACAATTGATGCAAACGTTGAATTCACCATGATGGCAACCTGAATCTAGCCTGATATAAGATTTGGTTTCACTTGGAAGCCAATATTCTTCAGTCAAATACTTTCTACAAATTGCACATCTCTTCCTTCTCCAATCCTCAATATAGGATATTAGTTTTTTAGTATCTTTTGCTCTTAATTCAATTCCCTCAATATTATTTACCTGTAACAGAGCAATTTTTCTTGAAATATCCTCATCTTCTGCTCTATCATTTTCCCTATTGTGTATTACACCTAATTGGTATCTAAAAGAAGAAGAGATAAAACACAATACCGCTTGAAGATATATATTTGTCCATGTTATAGGAGAATAATGTCCTAATATTTCTATGACTTTTCGTCTAACAAAAATGAAATCTGAAAACGATCTAGTAGATGTAGAACAGATTAAAGAACATATATCAGGACAACCATGCCAAGTAGCTGTATTATCAAATGCTGTAACAAACAGTTTTTGGTCCCAATTCTGAGCACTTACTTCTGGATATTCATCTCCAGCAAAAATAGCATCATCTGTAAACAAAAATAACCAATCACCCTTTGCATGCTTTAGTGCAATTTCGTTTATCCATCTATGCATTCCCAAATAACCATCTTCTCTATCGGTCACCAATACTTTCAAATTGATAGAATTTCTAAGTTTTTCACAAAGATCAAGAGTTTCTTGGTCATCACTATCAGCCTTAACAATAAATTCAATATGATTCTTATTTACAGCCAAACTATAGATAGAATCTATTGCTTTACACAATAAAGCAGGTCTTTTCCTTGAAGGAAGAATAACAGTAGCAAATATACCACCATTATAAGGGAAAAAAGGTTGTAGTATTTCACTCATTATTTACCACTCATTATGAACGTAAAATGGGTTTTTCTTTTTGGGAATAGAAACAACTTGGTCAGATGGATCTTGTTTAAATGCAGACGGCTTTCCTAGCATACGACCACTGACACCATAATGAAAATTTCTGCCTGTTAATCCACCCATGATTCCAGAAATATAAGTTCCAGATGAAGAACCATTAAGATTAATAGTACCAGAACAAATGGAACCTGATTGTAGCGTTCCACCAGTATACATACCAGACATTACTAAACCAGATGGAATAGAACCACAAATAATAGAGCCAGAATAAGGATATCCTATTGATATTGAACCAGAATGGAATAGTGGAACTGATCTATAAGAACCAGATCCAGATTGAACAGCAGCTAAATTTGCTCCACAATCAGCACAATAATTCTTCCCAGGATAATTATTACAACATGATGCCATTTAACGTACCTCCTCAACAAATTCTTTAATCATATTTCTTGATGTTGCCTCATCTGTCCCTTCCCAAATTACCAGTGTTTTGAACCCAATTTTATCAAATTGACTAATTCTTAATGGCTCGTCTTCTTTTTCATGCCAATACACACCAAAAGTTTCTATAATCAAATTTCTTGTCTTGTGGATAAAATCAGGACATTTGTGTCCAAGTATTAATTTACCGTCTCCAACATATCTCCATTCATCAGGATACATACTCTCTAATATACACATCATCCATTTTTCTAACTTGTTTGGCAATACTAAAGAACTGGCTAACATTGCAGAAATTCTTTTTGATGCAATTACTGGATCTTTCCATGATTCCAAAGTTCTTTGTCTCAACAACTCAACGTTTTTGGGATCAGAATAATATCCTTTTAACCCATTTGAAATGTTCAAACACTGATCTAAAGTTCTTTTTTTACCCCTTAAAGAGTTAGCTCTTTTATCTTTTTCTTCTTGTGGTTGTATTCTGCCTAATCCTCCTTTATTCTCAGGCATTTTGTATAATCCTAGTCTATACATGTCTTTCCTCAAGTCGGAAAATCTTTCCCTTTGCTTTTTAGTCCAAGGTCTTTTCCTAGCCTCTTTTTGTAAACAGCCACAAGATTGAACTCTCCCTAACGTGTATTCAACAATAGTCTTTTCATTACCACATTCACAGTCGCAAACCCAAGCTTTTCTTCCACTCTCAACAACTGTAGGAGTTCTTAACAATAATCTCCCAATTTTATATCCTATTGGATACAACCATTTCTTTGCCCTAGGTTTGTGTAAATTATGTCTAGAAATACATTTTGGGATACCGCTATACCAATGTTGTGGCAAAACCTGAATATATTCTTTACATCCACAATCACAAATGTGCTTATTCTGTTCACCATCAACCCAATTTTCTAAATCAGATGGGCTAATTCTAGATTTTCTAGACATATTACCTCCTATCTCATACCTCTACTGAATTCGTCTTCTAGCAGGAAACGCCAATTTGCTTTTCTAGCAGCATCCCCATCATGAGAACCACATACAAATCCCAGACTATTTGTCCTTCCAAACTCGTTCCCCACATGCACATATTCATCTGCTGGAATATACTTTTTCAATTCAGATAAAAACCAAGCTTTATCTCCATATATATTTCCATTTTGATCTTGCACTACCAAACAACAATTGATAAATGATGCTATGTGTTGCCAACCAGGAATCTTCACAAAAAGACCCCAATTTCCACAAATTCCTACCACATGCCCTGCTATTCTTAAATCAACTAAAGATTGAAGCTTCACAGGTCCGTTTGAAATTTCCAGAGTTTCATCACAATCAAAAAGAATACAGTTTTGGCATAAAACTGTCCTCCTATTCTCTATAAAAAACAATATTTTCTACGAACAACAATATCTATAACCATCATATATGTTAGGTGTTGGAATATACACCATTCCAGAACATACATTAAGCTGAACGTAATCCCCAGATTGTAATGTTAAAAGTCCAGAAGCTAATGTGTAAGATACAGAAGCTAATGTACCATAAGGCATTATACCAGTAGCAAATACACGTTTAGGAGTTGTTTCTTTAAGCTTTTCCTCAATCTCTTGCATCTTCTGTTGGGTTTGAATTATCTTATTTGTTAGATCATCCAAACTAATTACAGACTTCTGTTTCTTCTCACAATCTGGACATGGATACAAAGGTCCATTATATGGATTGTATACATTTCTGGTCTTGTGACATACGCTACATTCTGTATGTGGAAGAGATGGATCAAAACCAGGGACTGTATTTAAAATATCATTTTTTGTGAGAACATTACAAGCAATATATCCTGAATTTACAGCACCAGAACCTAATTGGAATTGTTGTACAGATATCTTCTTATTTTCTGGAAGCTTAGATGGATCTGGTTTGAACCAATCGAAAAATGACATATCTTTTCCTCCTCAGGAAAAGAGAAGGTAGGTGGGCGATCCTACCATCTCATATTAAATTGTGATTAAGCTACTTCATGCCATCTACGACACATCCAAACAATACTCATAAGAACCATTCCCATACTGGTAGTAAACATAGTCCAATAACCTGTCTTGCTTACATTCTTAGTTGGGACGTTATTATCAGTGCTTATATATTGAGTAGACATCTTAGAATCTTGCATTTTAGCATACTCAAACGCGAGCTTCTTAGTCTCAATATCTTGCTGTGGGTTGGTAAGAATTCTCATAACAGCGCTAGAATACACATACCCATCTTTAGGTTCTGAATTAGAATCTTTTACAATATTGCTGGTAGAATTACCCAATCCAGCTAATCCAGTTAAAAATAATGCTCCAGAACCTAACATAGCAAGCGAGAACCGAGTAAACACAAAAGCAACCATCAACTTAGCCATTGTAAACAACTTAGACACTGTCCAATAAGTACCAAATAGTACTGCCACAGCAGTTACAATATAACTTACTGGAACTTGTACATTCAAATCACTCATCTGCGGAATCAGACTTTCAAACATTTTCATCTCCTCTAAAAGAAATTAAGACTTACTACTCTTAATAAAATCACTTACTTTGCCACCACAAACTTGACACAGTTCTATTTCTTTACACATAAAACCATCCATGACACACAATTTACCTGGTTGATTGTTTGGGGTGCATGCCATAAATGAATAATAATATCCATACACTCTGTCTAATTCCTTTTCTACACCACATATTTCACAAGTGATAAAGAATTTAGTTTTGAGAGACATTCTTAACCTCAGTTGGTTTATTCATCGCCAAAAATAAAGTAACATGTGGCGGATCACCACAATATTCTGTGGCTTCTTCCATAGAAACATAAGCCCTTGCTGGACGGAATTCTCCATTTATTGCACATGGCCCAGATGTAAAACACACATACTGACTAGTGTTAAATTTCTGTATTATTCTGGATTTTACAGCAACTGTACTATACACTCTCCAATCACCTCTTAATTCCATATAACCAGTACCAAACGGTACTGTAACAAAAACTGAACCTCCTGACTTCACTAATCTCCACATATAATACATTGCTGCAATGTCGTGATTTGGTAAATACTTTTTATCACCATAAGCACTCAATCCAAAATGTTCCAATGCTGACAAACATATAATAACATCGTAACTATTCATTTCCAATTCTAAATCGCAAAAATCACCAATTATCCTTTTATGATTGCAAAATGTTCCTTCTGGTAATTCTCTTAAATCCACTCCTGTAACATCATATCCATTGTCAGTTAATATATTAGCAACATTTTCCTCATTATCACCAACAACTAACACCTTTGCAGGTGCTGGTATATTAAAATTAGTGAGGAATACATCTGCATCTGCATCTGGGGTCCCATACTTCTCATCCATTTTCAACAAAGGATACTCAATCATTATATTTCCTCAATACCACAAAACTGTGGTAATTTATGATCTTCAACACACAGACTCTTCAACATTTTCACTAATCACAACAGCAATACAATCCTGCTTAACTGCAAACAAATCCTTTTCGTTTGGTAATGGGAATGTATCAACACTCTGAGAAATCAATACTGAATCACCAATTTTAAGATTCTCAACTTTATCACCAATAGCAACTACCCTCATTTCCTTTCCCTCTCTCGATATACTGGGTATGATCACACCAGCAGCAGACTTCCCTAAATCAATCAATCTAACTACAACGAAATCATTACGAGGAACATACATATTCATTCTTCTCTCCAATACATTAAAGATTACAAAACAAAAACTTTACATCTATTAATAAATCCTTGTTACACCTTTGTTTTCAAATTCAAAATCTAAAGTTTTACCATTAAAATATTCTGAAAACTCTTGTTTCAACTTAGGATTACATACACAAACCACAAACCCACATCCACCAGCCCCTAACAACTTAGCGCCATATGCTCCACGACTCATTACATGATCTATTATCGCGTCAACTTCAGAAGTAGATATCAAATTTGAAATGTTTAATTTTTCTTTCCAAGATTGATAAACCAAAGATCCAATTTTCTCAATATTTTCTTTCAACAAACTACCATGTGCTTCTTTAGCTAACTGTAGTATGGCTATTTTATCTTTGCCATCATGAGAATCAGCCACACTACCACAGTCCCTTTGTTTTCCAGTATAAATCAATAAAAGATTACTTTCAAACTCTTTGACAAAATCTTCTGACAATGAAAGCGGCTTAACAAAGAAATTACCTTCATTTGTTATTTCTATTGTGTTCAATCCACCATACACTGGCCAAATCTGATCTTGGATACCTCCAGACTCTTTTAAAATGTAACGTTCAACATGAATAGCATCACGAACAAGTTGTTTTTTGGCTATGACGGAATTTGTTAACTGATCCAACAAATACAACAAACCTACACAATAAGAAGAAGATCCCCCTAAACCAGTTCTAGCTCTGATATCAGAAAAGGAATGAAACTCAACTGTCTTACTAATATTCCTAAATTTCAATATTTCTCTGATCAAAGGATTAGTTATTTCATCGAAATCCCTTACCTCTTCCATCTTAGAATAAACAACCAAGCTTTTTTCAGACAGTAGCTTAGGTCTATACCTCATAGACAAATAAATATACTTGTCTATTGTGCCTCCTATTAAAAAAGAACCGTGGTGCTTGTAGAAAGATTCGTAGTCGGTAGAACCTCCAAACAATGAAACTCTAAATGGAACACGGACAATGATCATAATTTATTCAATGACTCACACAATCTTAGTATATCTTCATGTTTTAAGTCTGGCCAGTTTCCGATACAGAATCCGTTGAAGTGGACGTGTTCTGCGTTGGGGAATTCGGCATATATCGTTCCGTAGCGCCGACGCAAATAAGGTTGCCGGAGTTGATTTCCTCCTCCAGCGACGCCCCTTCGATATTCGATCCCTTGGCTCTGTAAATAACTGCATACACTATCTCGGAGAGTTTTATCATTATTCCTCAGTACTAATATAAGCCCATATGGGCTACTTCCTTCAGTTTCAAAATCAGTTTGGTATTTAGAAGAATCAAGATTTTCTAAAAACAACTTGAAATTCTCTCTTCGCTTTTCAATTCCTTCATCCAATCTCTTTAACTGACTACTTCCAATTACTGCATTTATTTCAGTACTACGACAATTATATCCATCGTAATCAAAAATAAACTCTGGATCTAAATCTTCTGGCTTAGGTAAATGATTAAACGCAGGGGACTCTCTTCTCATTCCATGACCTCTAAGACTTCTCACAACAGCTGCAAACATATCATCATCTGTACAAATCATTCCACCTTCAATAGTCGTTAGATGATGAGCGTAATAAAAAGAGAAGTTGGAAGCTAGTCCAAATGTACCAACTTTATGTTTACGACCAGCCCAACGAGTTCTAGTTCCAACTGATTCACAACAATCTTCAATCAATAATATTTTCTTATCAAAGAACAACTTATAAAAATCTTGATCCACTATTGCGTTTAGACCCATGCAATGAGTAAGAAATACAGCTAAAGGACATTCTTTTTTGATAAGCTTGATCACAGACTGATTACACATTCCTAATGTTGTAGGATCAATATCTACAAACACAGGTGAATAATTAGCATGTAACACACTTGTAATATCGCTAACCCAAGTTACTACCGGAACCAATATTTTTCCACTTGGGTGACATTGTGGACATACATCAAAATCGCATATATCATTTGGACCAGTTGCTATTACTCCTCTACCACCGCAATATTGACAATCTTCTACTTTTGGTTTCTGTTCTTTTAAAGCAGCCATCGTCAACAAATTAGCTGACGATCCAGAATTAACAAATACAGAATGTTTTACACCAAGCCATTTAGACCATTCATCTTCAAACTTTTTAACTTCACTTCCTTGAGTTAAACGAACATCTGTATTCCAACCAGGAACCCCTGGTCGTTCCAACAAACGTACTATTGCCTCAAAATCATCTGAGTGGAAATTAGACTGCATCAATGGCCAATTATATGTTTTCATTTCAATTCTTCGGTTTTTATTGTTACATTACGGCACATTTTGTTCAACCCCCTCAATAAGTTTTCCAAAATCTAATTCTTTTCTAGAACACCAATATGCATGACCAAAATGACCTCTGTGTGGGATAGATTGAGGAACTCTATAAATCAAAAATCCCTTTCCAGATAAATACCCCCACACTTTCTTACTACAGTTTGAATGAACTTCCACCAACAATTGGATATTTTCATTATTCAACAAATCGCCCATACCTAACAAAACTTCAAACTCATAATATTCTACATCCATTTTAATAAAATTTGGTGGAGGAATATGTAATGAATCTAAACGTCGAACAGGAACTTTAGTACATCCACCATTTTGGGAACGTTGCACTAAAGAAGAATCTCCTAATCCTGGGCCTGTATTAAACCAAAAATCTGCAATTTTATTTGCTTCCCCAAGCGCGCTACAATTACAGTATACGTTAGACAAACCTAATCTAACCACATTTCTTGTCAAAAAGCCAAAATTAGTTGGTTGTGGTTCAAAAGAATACACTGTAGAATTTGGCCTAAACGTAGCTAAAAAAGTTGTCCAAAATCCCTCATTAGCACCCAAATCATAACATATCAATTCACCATCAGGCCATTCGTAAGCATTAACTAATTCAAGCAATTCCTTTTCATAATCTGGATCAGACATACAAGGATCTTTAGAACAAATCATTTCTCCCCAAGGTCTAGAAACAACTACACTTTCTATATCTTCTATCATTAACAATACACCTTCTAATAGCTTAGACTTATCACGATCTAATACAAATTCTAAAGTTTCCAACTCGCGATCTAAACAAATCCCTAATACCTCAGCATCTGGAGGTAATTCAGAACAAATTTCAATCAATGTCCGTATGTCCATATCAATCCCCTAATATCTTCCGTTTGAGTTTAATCTGTGTCATCTTGACAATATTTTCAACTTCTTGCTTACCAAACTTCTCTTCTATTCTCTTCAAAAATGGAGGATAAGTATGATATGTAGTAAATGCCTCATCTCGGAATTTTACAACTTCAGCGGCAGTTAAATACTTGGTTCTCATAGGAACCATATCATAAGAATGATACGACCAAGCTGAGTAAGTTTTGGGCATATCATAATTAAGTTGTAGAGCATCTTTGTATAACTGACTTCCTGGAAATGCCATTGTACAATAACCATTCCACCCAGAAGTGCAAAGTTCCAAACTCAAATCCAAAGTCTGCTGCATTGTCTCCATGGTATCTTCAGGAAGTCCAAACAAATAATTAGCTAACACTTCTATTCCAGCATCGTGAATAGAATTTACAACTTCCTTAATGTCTACATCCTCAAACTTACCTTTAGATGCTTCTAATCTAACATTTCTATTACCACTCTCGATACCTAAACACAGCCATTTAAATCCTGCTTTTCTCAATAATTCAAGAATTTTGGGATTCTTAGCTACCGTGTCTACTCTAGAATAAGCCCACATCAACAATTTATCAGCGTACGGCTTTTTGGATAATTCTTCACAAATTGGTAAATAATACTTTTTATTCAACAGGAACATCTCATCACAAATACGAATAGTGTAAACACCCATTTCAACCAATTTGTCAATTTGTTTGACAACGCGTTCTGTTGACCAGTGACGCATTACGTTATACTTACTTGCTACTCCTATTGGGTCATTAGATGTACGATTTAAAATGTTGATCATGCAGAAATCGCAAGTCCATATGCAACCAAGACTTGTGTAAACTGTAGCATATGGAGATCTTTTATTTTGATCATAATTTGAATGCCACATCGGACATCGGTAAAGATCAAACGGATTCTCTTTTTTGGGAAGCAAATCCCAAGCGTAGCCAGGTAAATCCTCATCCATTCTATTTTGAGGAACTATTCCCTCAGGAGGGTTTAAGAAAGGCTTGCCATCTTTCCTATATCCAATTCCGTTGACATGATCTAATTTGTTCAAATCAACAAACTTGTCTCCATTCTCATTCAATAGGTTTCTAAAAACATAAACTCCTTCATTACAAAACACTATATCTATACTTGGTTCATCTTCTAACGTTTTGTATGGTAAAGCTTGTGGATAAGAACCAACCAATCCAATTGGGGTTTCTATTTTAGCTGCCTTAATATCGTTTGCAAGTTTTACAGCGCCGCTCATAGTGACAGCACCAGCATTCACGTTCTGCCCCATTGCAACTATACATACCAATCTTGGTTGTAATTGATTGATTCTATCTATAACTTCCTTGTGTAGTAACTTTTCAGCTAGAACATCAATCAAACCAACTTTATAACCAACAGACCTGCAAGATTCAGCCAACAATAAAGCCCAAGTAGGCGGCTCAATTGCACTATAATCTGTTGCCAATCCTTGGTAAATCTCACTTGCATTACCTGGAGAAATAAAGAGAACGTCAATCATTTCTTACTCCCATTTATATAAGCCAAGCAATCTCTTACCTAATCTAGTCAATTCAGCAGGCTTCTCTTGAACTAGTAAATATGGATTACCAGGAAATGCGAATCCAGATGGCGGTTTACTTTCCTTCCAACAATCTACCCTCTCATGTTTTAATCTCAAATCACCAACCGGAAACATAGTAATATACTGGGCTAGTCTTGGCTTGTCAGTTTTATTCACACCATTACCATGGGGTAAATAAGAATCCCAAATAATCAAATCACCAGCTTTAACTGGAACCTTTTCAATTTGCCATCTTTTAGGCTTTTTGTATGGAAATGTAGAAGAAATAACTTCAACAGCTTCATCTTTATCTACATTAAAATAAGAAAACACAGCTTTCTTAGTCGGTAGCTCATCTAACCATTCTTGTAAACCTTGATACAATGATGGAACACAATGAAAACCGCCCATGTCTTCATCAGTATCAGTTAAGGCTAACACACCTTGAAACTCCAACACTCTTGGATTCTTATTAGGACAAATATCCCAATGTATAAATCCTCCTAGCGAGAATTCGGATTTTTCCTTGCAACTTACTCGATCAATACTTGTCCAAAGCTTACTAATTTGGAATAAATCAGAAAATATCTTATGAATTGCTGGATGCTGGCGAACATTCCACATTGCTTGGGTATGATATAATTCCATCATACCCATTTGATCTGTAGCATATGGAAAAAACTTCATTTTATGAATGTCTTCAATTACTGCATCCAATAAACTCTTAGGAACCACATTTTTGTAAACAAGGTATCCCTTTTCTTGAATTTGATTTAAAGAGGTCCATCTTTTCATTTGGCACCTTGTTCATAATGCATATCAACTTCTAATTCATCAACACGTATTATCTTGTAACGAGAAATACCTAATTCTAACGGATAAGAATTCAATGCTAACCTATACTTTACTGCTTCTTCCAAACTATCGTATATACCAAATATTTTGTATTCACCAAGACATGTTACGTCATTACCTGTATGAAATGTAACTAACATATACTTTTGAACTGCTTTATCTTTTCTCATTTAGATCTCACAAACTTCAATATATTCTCATACAAACTCTCAATAGACAACCCATTATTATCTAACAGTTGGTCTCTGGTTCCATTCTCAAAAATATATCTTTCATCTAATCCCATTCTCAACACTTTCTTATTCCAACTCAAATCACAAATCATTTCACAAACAGCAGAACCAAATCCACCGGATAATGTCTGTTCTTCAACTGTGATAATCTTTTCATAATCATAAAATGTCTGAAAGAATATCTGTCTATCTATTGGTTTTACTCTCCATAAATCCACTACTGCAATATCAATTCCCTCCCGTTCCTTCAACAACTCTCTTACCTTCAAAACTCGATGCATCATATAACCACTTGTTACAATACAATCTTTTGCAGATCTATGCACCCAATCCATTCCCCTTGATATATTAAAGTCTATCATAGGGTGCAAGGACTCTAGGCTTTTGTCAAACACTCTCTCCAAGCGAATATACCGTAACTTCGGTTGATTTACTGTCAACTTGACTAGAGCCTTGGTAGCATTGCTATTAACTGGGGAATCAATTTCTATTCCAACTAAAGAACGCATATAAGCTATATCTTCAGTAGGATTATGTGCGGCTCCAGAATGTACATATCCCAATCCCACACCAGTTCCTACTAATGTTAATGGCAGTTGTGCCATAGCACATGAATATCTCACTTGTTCAAAACACCTAGCAGCCCAACAAGCCATTGTATAAGCATAAACTTTATATCCTCTGGAAGCTAAACCAGCACCAAAGTTAATAGCATTCTGTTCAGATATCCCCATTGGCATAAATTGTTTTGGAAGTTCACTTCTCCACGCATCTAACGATGGAGCACCCATATCTATAGACAACAATTTAATTTTGTCATCCTTTTTGGCTTCTTCTAATAAACCCAATAAAAATGTATCTCTTTGGGAACTCATGATAATTCCTCCAATCCTTGCTTAATTAACTCTGGTTTATTCGGAATGATAGTATGATATATCCACTTACCTTCCATATACGAAACACCTTTACCCTTGATAGTATCTGCCACAATACATAACGGCTTGTCATTATACACATCATTTAAGAAAAATCTAAGATCATCAAAACTATGACCATCAATTCTAAAACTATCAATCCCAAAACTCTTAAATTTATCACACAACGATTCTATTTTCAGCAATTCTTCTGTATCACCAAGAATGGACAAGTGGTTTCTATCTACAATCAACTTCATATTGTTCAAATTGTGATGAGCAATGAACATCAAGCTTTCCCAAACAGAACCTTCATATAGCTCACCATCACCCAAAATAACAAACACTTTCTGATCTGGATTCTCATAAGCTAATCCAGCAGCATATCCAATACCATTACCTAATGAGCCACCGAGAAAATGACAACCTGGAATAGTTTTGTCAGTATGCATTCTCAATATACCATCTGGCTGACAATACTTGTCCAATTCAGCTGGATCAATCAAACCCTTATCAGCTAAAATGGGGTAAACAGCTGGAGAACCATGAGACTTACTAAAAATCAAAATATCTTTCTTGTAATCAAAACAAGTCTCTTCATCATAATACAAAGAAACAAGAATATCCACTACAGACAAACAGCTGGCCAAATGACCAACTCCAGACTTTGTCTTGAAGTCAAATATTCTTCTTCTAACTGATTTAGCGATTGTTTCTAATTCTTGATTATTCATTCAATACACCCTTTTAAGTTATACTTGTCTATTAAATCTTTTCCTTTTTCAGTCAACTGTATATCTTCTCCAGAAACCGAACAAGATACATAATCAGTATCTAAAAGACTACAAAATGTAACCATATCTCCCCAAGTACATTCCCCTGAACTTGGTTTCAAATTCAAATTTATCCGATTTAACCAATAAATTTCATCATTAGTCATTTCACAATTTCTCTAAAATAATCCAATAAGAACTTGACACTATCATCAAATGTATATTTTGGCTTCCAACCTGTTTTCTCTGTAAATTTTGTTACATCTGGAACTTGCATCGTTACATCTACTGGACGTAACAACTCTGGATTTTGTTCATGAGGAATCTTACACTTGGCATATTTCAACAAAAGTTCTAAAAACCCACCAACGGACATCGTCTCACTGCCGCCAACGTTATATTCAATTCCATAATCACACTTATTAGCAGCAACCCAATAAGCTTCAGCTATATCCCTAACATCAACAAATGTTCTAACAGAATCCAGATTTCCGTAAAACAACTTCTCCCTTTTACCCTTCTCAATCTCCACTATTTGTCTAGCAAAAGAACTTGAGAAGATATCAGGACGTCTAGGATTGATGTAGGTAAACGCTCTAGTTAAAACTACCGGAATACCATAAGATAACCAATATGATTTACAGAACTTCTCCTGAGCAAATTTACTAATAGCATACACATTCACTGGATCAATCTTATGCGTTTCCTTGATTGGACAATCTTCAGGTTTCACCTGTCCATATACTTCAGACGTTCCTGCTAACTGCAATACTGGTTTGATTTTCAATATTCTGATAGCTTCAAGAATATTGAGAGTTGATTTGGTATTGTTCTCAAACACAGATATTGGATTAACAAAGCATAATCTAACATTAGCATGTGCTGCTAAATGAAAAATGAAATCTGGTTGGCTTACTTCTAATGTTCTGATTACTGAACTGAGATCAGTTAGATCACATTCAAATAACTTGATTTTATCCTGAATTGAACTTAAAGAAGATGATCTATCAGTATGCCACCGAGTAATACCCATTACTTGGACATCAAGTAATTGAGTCAAGTATTCTGCTAAATAACTGGCCCCTGAACCATTTATACCAGTGATTAAAGCTCTTTTCATGCCACTTTCTTATTCTCATTATATTGTTTAATATACTTTGTAAGTTTCATTATATCTTCTAATTTAGCAGACATTTGTGCTGGTTGATTCAAATCTTTACCAGAAATTGGGTATACTGCTAATGCGGCCTTTCTTACTTCATCCTCAAATGTATTACTTAAATGCTCCACATGAACCCCAGAAGCAAACATACATCCCATAAATCCTAAAACTGAACTAATCCAATTATCACTATGCACGTTTAAGGACCAATGACCTAATAATTCAATTATTTTTCTTCTAACAAACATGAATTCAGTAGCATCAGGCCTGCCATCGGTATGACATAATAAACCACAAACATCAGGGCATTGATGCCATAGTGGCGATGGAAAATTAGCATTCAATAAAACTTCATCCCAATCTTTCTGAATAAACCTCATATCATCATTCATAATCAATTGCCAATCACCCTTAGCTATCTGAGCCATTTGATTGACCCAGACATGCATTTGCTTATAACCCAATCCTCTAGGTCCAATAATTCCTGTTACGTTTCTTCCTTTTGATTTCAAATCATTATAAAAATTAATAGATTCTTGATCATCATCGTCTATTTTGAATATAATTTCTATTTGATCTGGACACTTAGCATTATCAAATATAGAAGCAACAGCAACTTTTACCATATCTACTCTTTTACGAGTAGCTAATAAAAAAGAAACAAGAGGACCAGTGCCTCTTGGAAAAAACCTTGTATCACTCATTCAGAAACCTCTACTCTGAAAAATACATTATTCTTGATAATATTGATAGAAGATATTCTTCCACTCTTACCTGTAACAGTAGAATAGGTAGGTGTTCCAACTAATTTCTTATACTCTTCAAACTTTTCATTAACTTCTTTATTTGGAGTTTGATAAAAAGTTGCCTGAGATTCATGATAACTAACAGCCATAAATCACCTCGTCTTAGATAACCACTCAACAAGTTTAGGATTAACACGAATAAATTGCAATAATGCACTAGCCATCAAATCAATTTTATCAGTAACGTTACCAGCAGCATCTGTTGTATGTCCCCGCCATTCTTTTATCTCGTATGCGCCACCAAGCGCATGTATAGCTTCATGAAGAAGTGTTTGAGGAAGTTCAGTATCTGATTGTCTAGGATCTAACTTGATTCTACGCGATCTATTTAAACAAACTCCTAAATAACTGTAATCATAACTTGCTTCTCCATCAAAATCTATTGTGTATCTATATGGTCCACATACAAACTCTTTAGGTGTTTCAGCTATTGCTTTCTCAGTAGCCATTAAGTTAATTCTCCCATTTCAACCCAGTTTTTTAACATTTGTTTGGCTTTAGCTTCAGCTTCTTCTCTAGTATTACCATGAGCATAAGCTCCACTAACACCAGAAAAGTAACGATCTTCTATATCTGTCTTATCATAAAAAGGACCAACACAATAATTTTTCACATCATCCAAATAAGCATAGTATCTATATATTGTTGGAACTAGCTCATCTAACTCTTTTTCTTCAATATCCATATGAGGATATATACTTCTAATTTGATTAGCTTTTTCTAATGAAGAAGTAACAAAATGTGTCTTTCTACATCCCCAATCACAACAGACTTCTTTAACCAAATACACTATCATTTAACTTACCTTATGGGATGGATTCAATAAATCAGTAAATGCACAAAGCTTATCCTTCTTTACTGACACATAATCTAACACAATTATTCTTGGTTTCAAATCCCTCACTCTATGACAACCATCTAACACTAAGAACTTTTTGTTATTATCGAAGGCTACAACTGGAATAGACACAATTACATCATTTTTTCCAAGTGAAACTTTTTTGGGAGAGCCACATCTCCAGTTTCCATTAGTGTACCAGGGAAAATACACTTCAATCTTATCAGACTCATTTGACCACCAATATCGACCAACAATTGGTTTTGTACCAACTAACATTTCCCAATCAACTACGCATCTAATATGTCCACGATAATAAGCTTGCCATTGAACCCAATCAAACTTGGGATAACTGACTACTTTATCTGCCATTACCATCCCCCTGTTTGAACAGCTTCTTGAACTAACTCATTATACCTATGGACCATTACATCGATACTGAATCCAGTAGCCCATTCTCTACAATAATCTCTGCTTAATCCATCCATCTTATTAGTTTTCAATATCTCAACCATCTCAGGAAGCGAATTTACTAAATAGCCGGTTTTGCCTTCATTAACAGTTTCCATCATCGCTCCACGCCTCCAAGCACAAACAGGAGTGCCACAAGCTTGAGCTTCTAAAGGAGCCAGCCCTAAAGGTTCTCTGAATCTCATATTTGGATGTAGCATAGCTCTCGCTTGAGAATACCAATATACAGTCTCATCTCTTGAAACACCACCAATAACTTTAATTTGCTTACCCTTACTACGATCCCAATTTGGTGAGTTCTGCTCTGCCAGTCTCATACATTCTTTGAACAGTTCTGGCTCATTGGTGATTGTTGTGTCACCAATCATATCAAGACCAACACCAGCTTCTAATGCGGCCATAATAGCCAAGTCTGGACATTTTATGAAGCTAAATCTTGCTAAAAACAGGTATCTATCTGTTCTCTGAATTTGCATTGATTTGTAAAAATCAATGTCTATGCCATTATGGCAAACCTTGGTTTCTTTTTCGTACAAAGCTTCCGAATGATTAGCCTGATCTCTACTTATACCTACTAAACAAGGTTTTTCTACTGGGGGTGGAGAAGAGTACATTGTTGAACATGGCGCATGCATAACACCCAGAACAGGGCATTTCAATCTTCCTTCCATTTTCAACAAATATGCATACTTCTGCCAAGAATGATCTATTATACAATCCATTTGTAATAGATGTGGCCAATATCCTCCCCAAGCATTCCTTACAATTTGTCCTTCTTGGTTTTTTAGTTCTCTGTATCCACCATAGGCTTCATGCTCATTTATAGTACCTGCTACTCCAAATGGTACAATAGTAACATTTGGACAAATACTATCATTTGGACAAAATAAATATACATCGTGTCCCATTTCAGCAAGACCGCGAGCACAATGCCAAGCCACAACTTCAAGTCCACCATATCCAGCTATCGGTAACTTAAATATTGTGGTGCTTATCACTCCCACTTTCATGGAAACTCCTAATTTTTTCAATTAATTTGTTTTGATTTCTAAACTCCTTGCACCAAACGATTAATACTCTATATCCATGTTCTTCATAAAATCTACGAGTTCCTTCTTCAGTTCTATGCTCTGGGATATCCCACGCAGACGCTTTTGGATCGTGATACACTTCACCAAATACTTCTATAACATTATTTTTATCAACACTTATAAAATCTGGATTCTTTCCATCAACAATTAAAGACCAGTCCCCAACAAATTTATATTGATCAGGATATTGTTGGTTTAAGATTTCAATCAAACTAATTTCATATTTGTTTGGACACTCCCAACCATTCTTTTTATTTCTTCTCAATCCCTCCATTCTTTTAAAAGCATATTTAGGATCTTTCCATCTTTCCTTTGCTTTTTTTGATAATTTTGATTTAGCATTATCTGATAAATGTTTTCCCTTAAAAGGACTTGGTAATCCTAACTCCCAAAATCTAAATGCATTCAAAGCAAAATCAGGTCTTTTTCTGCCTTTATTTTTCTTTCCAGCTAAACAAGTAGCTTTATATAAAGATTCTTCTGTTCTTTGCAAATCAAAAAACTTAGCCCTTTTATTTATTTCATCTTTGGTTTTATTCAAATTTAAACATAAATCATCAATGTTATCACAATTTTCAAATTCTTCCAAAACAATATTATCTTCTTTCAAAGACCAATAGCCAGTAATAGAATCAGATTTGCATGTAAAAGAACAATACTTTCTATTTTTGTTTATTTTAGAATTACAAAACAAACAATAATTTTCAAAACTAGGTTTAAGTCTCCCTACCCTACTTTTGACTTTTCCTATTTGTGTTTTTCCAAAACATTTTAGAGAACAAAATCTACTATTACGTTTTGCTTTGGATACATAAAATGTAACACCACAATACTCACAACTTTTTTCAATTTGTGGAGATTTTTTACCAGATGGGCTCTTACTATTAGCAAATTTGGCCATACAACTTCTAGAGCAAAATCTTTTGCTAATTTTAACAACAAACTTCTGTTCGCAAAATTCACAAATTGTTTCTTGTGATTGCGCCAATGAATCCATATTACTCTTCTCCCTCTTTCAACAAAGTGTTCAACATTTCTTCCACAGAATCCCCTTCTTCAAAATCAGCCAAAAACTCCTTACAATCATCAATACTTTTTCCACTCTTACCCAAAACATAAAACATTTTGGAACAAGTAGCAATTATCGTTTTCAATTCTTCAAAACGAGCATACGATAACTTGTTCTCATATTCACCTTCACCAAGAACAAGTAATGCTGTTTTAAGAAATGGGCTTTCTAATTTCATTTTGATTCACCTAATTTTAAAACAGCAAAAGCAGCTTCATGCTGAATTTCTCCATCTTTAAAATCACTCCACATTCCTCCAACTATTACATCTTTTATTCCTTGCATTTCCTTAATTGGATATTTAAGTGTTAATAATTGTTCAATATCAGCGTATCCAACTGGAACCACAAATCCTTCAAAATTAACATTAGCTTCTTCTACTGCAGCAACTAAACGATAATAATCAAACGATAAATGTCCAGAAGGTATTATTACAGATTTATATCTAGATACTAATACTTTCTCAACCATTTCATATGTGATCATTTAATCAATCCTCAAATGACTTAGCAATTTCATTCAATCTTTTGGCTATTCCTTTGAGATGAAAAACAATTGTGGACCTCTTCGTCTTTTCATTTCCGCCAAAATCCACCGCTTTTGTTTCTACTTCATGTATAGGTATAAAAGCCAAAGCATAAATAGCTTGTCTCATATAACCAAAGCGCATATAATCCATTGCTTTACTAACTTGTCCATCAATACTGGCTCTTTTCCCCAATGACTGTAAATGTTCTTCTTCAACTGTAATCATATTTAATCTCTCTTAGTACTCTGCATAAGAGCTTTAACATTTTCCTTGCAGAATCCTGGTCCTTCACGATGTATGAACTCATATACCACTCCTGTGTGATTTGGGACTGTAAACACCTGTTCTAATCCAGGACATGTAAGTGGTTTCTCAGAACTAAACTCAGCCCATCCTTTTTCTTTCCATTCAGCCATTTTAGCAGCTACATCATCAACTTGGTAAGCCAAGTGGTGGATACCTCCGTATCCACCACGAGACTTAACCCAATTGTCAACAATAGAACCTGGATCACCTTCGCTTATAAACAACTCAGGAGCCAAATGATACTCTGTATTAGGAATTGTCAGTACCTCACCTGTGTTTACAATCCAACAATTCGGAATATCAGGAGAACATCCATAATATTCAGTGTAACTCCAATATTTCCAAAGAGAATCCTTTTTCTTTTCCGGTGGTTCTAACGCAACACATTGAGCAGATGTTCCATCATCAAATTCAAGCGGGAAAGAATCTTGATAAGCGTAACCAAAAGCTTCCATAAAGAATTTAGCTACTTCATCTCGTTTTCCCTGAGGAACTCTATAAGCAATATGATCAAGTCGCATTACTAATTTACTCCAACCCAATTAGCCTTGCGAACTTGGACTTCCTTTTTCAATAATCTCTTAAAATAAATTAGATTCTTTTTTGCAGCCTCCAAAGAACTATATACAACATAAGGACCAGACCATCGACCACCATTATTCTTGTAAAAGATGCCAAAATTGTTGTTCATACTAAATACTCCTCTATTAAAAATGGTTACCAAAACTTAAACCAAGGCTTCTGCTGAACTCCAGAATTAATAACTTGCACCTTCTCTATTGCGTCAACTTTCTTATTCAATTGCTCCAAATTAAAATATATATCAATCATATTAACACTATTAAAGCTTTTATGCATTCTACAACTGCAAGAATATTCAACACCATAGCCACCACTACGATATTGGACGCCGCTACGATATGCCAATTCCTCATTACTAAGAGACTGCTTTCCATATATTGGAGCACCACAACTAGGACAGTTTGATACAATTGGTAAAAAATCGTTCATTGTCAGCCCCTACTAATTTTAATATCTATTCCTACGCATTTGAAATTTATTTTCATGCATCTGTCAAACATATCTTGAGAACTTTCTCCACTCAAAGGAAACAATATGCTACCACTCCAACCAGTTATTACATCAATGTAACACTTTGGATGAAAATAAAATTTTGCTTCATTATTATCCTCCACGACATATTTTGATTGAAAATCTACAGGTAGCTTACAATTTGGACAAGTAGGATCCATAATCACCTCAAGTAATTGGATTTGCTTCAGCTGGTGTAAATGTATTATCACCTGCTTGGGCCAATCCTATATGTCTACAAACTATAGATGTATCGACAAGAGTGGGAATACCTAGTTTAACTTTTGCCCAATGGCATAACGTGAAATCTTCTGATAATGGTGGCATATCAGGTGGAAGTTGCATACCTTGTGTATCAACTCTCCAATCAAACCAATGTTTGCCAGCATGAGGACGTTGCGGAGGAATTGCTTCAAGAAATGATCTATGAATTAATAAACAACCTGCACCCACAAGATCTACGTCTACTAATGCTCCTCTTGGGTAATTAGTATACCAAGTACCATTCTTAATCATTACAGGCACAGAATGTGGGGGAGATCTACGAAAATAAACTCCTGACACCCAAGGTTTTTTATGGTTCATTAGTCTCTGAACAACATCTCTAGGAGGTACAACATCAGAATCTAAAAAGAACAAATATTCAAATCCGTTATCTAATGCGGTTCTACATGCGGTGTTCCTTGCATGGTCGAAAGGCATTCCTGCAATTGGCATAATAGGCATGTCATGAGGCAACAGATTTCTAAAACCCAAAGCCCAAGGAACACTTACTAAATCAGTATGCAAAAATGCACAAAGAACCTTATTTTGTTGTATCTCCCATGATCCTGGCATTTGTTTTCTCTTCAGTTATTATTATGTGACAAAATCGAATAAGATGCATAAATTTGCATCTTATTCGATTTAATTGAAAGGGTACTAACCATTCATCTCCTCCTCAAGAGATGTGAAGGACAGTGCCGGGTCTGGGATTTGAACCCAGGATTTTCAACTTATGAAGATGATGAGATTACCAGACTTCTCTAACCCGGTAGTATGAGTATATTAAATATGGAAAAGAAAGTAAATAGAAATTTAGTTCTTATATTTTCTATCAAAAACTTCAACCATTT